>NZ_DATCVJ010000395.1:0-3246 GCF_036566945.1 Chitinophaga sp.
AAATCAGCATAATCAGTATCATCCTGAGTAAGAAAATCCGCTCCAGTCAGTCGCTTCGATCGGCTTTTTGCTTTTTGCTTTTCGCTTTCCGCTTTTTTCTCACACCAAATTAAATTCTAATTGTTCTTTTTACTATATTTATAACCAATCTATTACAGTGTTGAAGCGTGCTGCGGGCGGGAGCTAATGAGCCCTAATTGTGTATAAATAATTAGGTTATATTATAGCATCTCACTTAAATTACTTTTTGATTCGGGTAAAATTATATCTTTGACGCCTTAAAAAACCTCGGAGTACGACGTGCGCTTAAAAACACTAGAAATTAAAGGCTTTAAAAGTTTTGCAGATAAAACCGTTTTGAACTTCGACGAGGGCATCACCGGCGTGATTGGACCAAACGGATGCGGCAAAAGTAATATCATCGACTCCATTCGCTGGGTAATCGGCGAGCACAAAATCAGCAACCTCCGCTCTGATAATCAGGCCGGATTGGTGTTTAATGGCTCCAAAAGCCGCTCCGCCAGCGGTATGGCAGAAGTGAGCCTTACCTTCGAAAATACCAAAAACGTACTGCCCACCGAGTTTACTACGGTGACGATTACACGTAAATTTTATAAAAACGGCGACAGCGAATACCGTCTTAACGACGTGGCCTGCCGCCTGAAAGATATCCATAACCTGTTTATGGATACCGGCGTGAGTACCGATTCCTATGCCATCATCGAGTTGGGCATGGTAGACGATATCATCAAGGATAAAGAAAACAGCCGTCGCAGAATGCTGGAACAAGCGGCCGGCATCTCCATATACAAAACCCGTAAAAAAGAAGCTAAATCCAAACTGGACGCCACAGAAGGTGACCTTAACCGTATTGAGGACCTGTTGTTTGAAATCAATAACAACCTCAAAACACTGGAAAGCCAGGCCCGCAAAGCCGAACGCTTCTATGAAGTAAAGAAAGAATACCGCGAAATAAGTATAGAACTGGCGAAAGCCGCTCTGGAAGGCTTTAACGTTACCTTCAAAGAACTGTCAGATACACAGCAATCGGAAAGTGACCGCAAACTGGCGCTGGAAACAGAAATCCTCACCGCCGAAGCCGCCGTAGAACAAGATAAACTGCACTTTGTAGCCAAAGAAAGAGAACTGCAAACCATGCAGAAATCTTTCAATGAACTCGTATCTACCATCCGCACCAAAGAAAACGATAAGAACCTCGCCACCCAGCAACTGACCTACCTGCGGGAGCGCGAAAAAAATATCAACGACTTCCTCAACAATGCGGAAGGACAACTGCAGGGATTAACATCTTCCATTGAATTTACCGAGAAACAGGTAGAAGAAGAAGGAGAAGTATTTGAAACCATGGCAGACGAACTGGAAACCCTCCGCGACATGGTAGAGGAGAAGAAAGAACGTTTCCAGCAGAAGAAACAAGCCCTCGAAACATTGCGCAACGACCAGCAACGCTGGCAACGCCAACAGTTTGAGGCAGAAAAGAAAGTAGCCGTAGCCGATACCTCTGTCCTCAACCTGCAACGCAGTATTCAACAGCTCCAGGAAGAAAAGACCAACCGCCAGCAGCAAATTGCCCAGCTGGAAACAGAAAAAGAGGCGCTGCAACAAACACTCACCGGCAGCAAAACGGAACTGGAAAGCATGGTGCAGTTCCAGGAAGAAACCAAAGGTAAAATCCTGGCTACCCAATCCGACATCGAAGGACTGCGCGATAAACTGGTGGATGAGAACCGTACCCTCGATTCCAAAAAGAACGAGTTCGACCTCCTCAAATCACTGGTAGATAGCCTGGAAGGCTATCCGGAGAGTATCAAATTTCTGAAGAAGAATCCCGATTGGAATAATAATGCCCCCATTCTGAGTGATATATTTTTCTGTAAGGAAGAATACCGCACCTGCGTGGAAAACCTGCTGGAGCCTTATCTGAGCTACTATGTGGTCAACAATGTGCATGAAGCCGTGCAGGCCATACAGCTGCTCGACAGCAATAAAAAAGGGAAAGCAAACTTCTTTATACTGGACCAGTTCCGCTCTGATAATACGCCCCTGCTGGCGCCTCCGGGCACTATTCCGGCGCTGGACGTAGTGGAAATTGATGAAAAGTATAAAGGACTGGGCCAGCACCTGTTGGGCAAAGTATTTATAGGGGAAGACCTTACCCGCCTGGAATTCAGCCAGCTGGCCGATGAAAGGATGTTACTGGTAGAAAAATCCGGCCGCATGCACCGCGGTAAATACAATATCAGCGGTGGATCTGTAGGATTATTTGAAGGCAAGAAACTGGGCCGGGCCAAAAACCTGGAAA
The DNA here is from genome assembly GCF_036566945.1 of Chitinophaga sp. Classification (GTDB taxonomy): domain Bacteria; phylum Bacteroidota; class Bacteroidia; order Chitinophagales; family Chitinophagaceae; genus Chitinophaga. Next base: position 2,324 of record NZ_DATCVJ010000395.1, read on the forward strand.
AACTCGAAGTAGAGATCAAAGACCTCGAAAGGGTAGTAGGGCAGCTGAAAGTAGCCCTGCAAAGCAAACACGATGAAGTATTAGGCTATAACAGCCAGTTGAACGAAAATAATATCAATGCTGCGCGGGAAAGGGTAAACCAGTTGAACAATCAGCTGTTTGGCCTCCAGAACAGGATTGAAAACTTCCACCACCTCATTGAAGCCGGTGATAAACGCCTGGAAGAAATGCAGCAATCCCTGGAAACCAACCAGGAAAGCATTTCCGGCGTGAAAGACGAACTGGAAGGACTCAATGACAGGGTAACCGAACTGCAGGAAAGCATCGCCGACGCCGACAGGATGGCCCAGGAAGCAGAACAGCAGTTTAATATGGCTACCGTGCAGTTCAATAACCAGAACCTGCAACATACCCGTCAGCAGAGCAAGGTACAGGCACTGAAACAAGAGCTGGAGTTTAAACGCAAACAGTTGTCTGACCTGCACATGCAGATCACCAGTAATAAAACGCAGTTGGAAGATGCGGTAAGCCATATTGCCGCCGCCGTGGAAAAACTGAGCCACGCAGACGATGGACTGGTAGAACTGTTCCGTCAGCGCGAAGAAGAAGAAAAAGCACTCAACGAAAAAGACCAGGAATACTATAATTTCCGTAACCATCTACAGGAACTGGAAAGCACGCTGAGAACAAAACAGCGCGCCAGAGAGCAGCTGGAGCAACAACTCAATACCATCAAGGATAAAGTGAATGAGCTGAAACTTCAGCTGACCACCATGAAGGAAAGGCTCAGCGTGGAGTTCAAAGTGAACCTCGATGAAATCATTGATGAACAACGCAGTTCCGAACTACCAGTAGAAGAATTGCAGGGAAGTGCGGAAAGACTGAAGAAGCGCATGGAGAACATGGGAGAAATTAACCCTACC
>NZ_DATCVJ010000396.1:0-3781 GCF_036566945.1 Chitinophaga sp.
AACGGATACCGCCTACTCGCAATTGCTGAAAAAGCGCGCATTATCTGCTTACCGTATGGGATTGCGGCAACCAGGTGTTTGTCAAACCGCTTCTACGCTCTCTCCCTATATTTATGCAGAAGATAACTGGACCGATGATATGGAACTAGCGGCAGCGGCGTTGTACCCTGTTACCAAGGAAAAAAAATACCGGCAGGCCGCCTGGGATTATGCACAACAGGAAAAAGTAACGCCCTGGCTGGGAGCAGATACCGCCAATCATTACCAATGGTATCCTTTTATTAACCCTGGCCATTATGCGCTGGCGCAACAAAGCAGCGGTGCAGAGCAGCAACAGCTGATCAGCTACTATAAAACAGGTATTGAAAAAGTATGGAACAGGGCACGGCACAATGCTTTTTATCGCGGTGTGCCTTTTATCTGGTGCAGTAATAATCTCACTGCTGCATTTGCGATCCAATGTTACTGGTACCGGCAACTAAGTGGCAACAAAACGTTTGCTGCATTGGAGCAGGCCAACATCGACTGGCTGTTTGGCTGTAATCCATGGGGCACCGCTATGGTATATGGATTACCTGCCCATGGAGATACGCCCGAGGACCCACATTCCGCATTTTCTGTTATCGGGCATTACCCGATAGATGGTGGATTGGTGGATGGGCCTGTTTATACCAATATCTACAAAAATTTAATCGGTATACGTTTATCAAATCCGGATGAATATGCCGCCTTTCAGAGTGACCTGGCGGTATATCATGACGATGCAGGCGATTACAGCACCAATGAGCCCACCATGGATGGTACCGCCTCCTTTGTATACCTGTTGGCAGCAAAAGCGCAGGAAGGGGCCGGAAAACGACAATACGATCATGGGGGTATTATCCGTGGCGATAGCAGCCGTAAACAGCTGGCACTTGTTTTTACGGGAGATGAATTCGCAGACGGAGGACCGGTGATACGCGCTACACTACGGCAACAGCAAATACCTGCATCTTTTTTCTTTACCGGAAAATTTTATCGTCAATCAGCCACGCAGACATTGATCCAACAATTGAAAGCAGATGGGCATTATCTCGGTCCGCATGGAGATCAGCATTTGCTGTATTGCGACTGGCAACACCGCGATAGTCTGTTGGTCACGAAAACACAGTTCCTCGAAGATCTGGCCGCCAATTATAAAAGTATGGAAGCCGCCGGCATTGCCAGGAAATCGGCGCATTGGTTTTTGCCTGCCTACGAATGGTATAACGACAGCATCGTCGCATGGACGTCTGCAGCGGGAGGACGGCTTGTTAATTTTACACCTGGCACAGGTTCAAATGCGGATTATACCTATCCGGAAATGGGCAAAAAGTACCGTTCTTCAGCAGATATTTATAATGCGGTTATTGCATATGAAAATAGTCACCCGGGCGGCTTAAACGGATTTTTATTATTAATCCATATAGGCACAGACCCGCAACGCACCGATAAATTTTACAACAAATTATCAACACTCATTACCACACTCAAAAAGAGAGGATACCATTTTGATACGTTGGAGAAAGTATTAAAGTAAAGTGGAAAATATTATTGCAACAAATGATTTAAACTTTTGTCTACCTGCTTTGTTACCCACATTGATGTATTTATTTAGGAAAAAGAAAAGACAACTGAATCGGACCAAACTCAATAGCATGGATTGTTTTTGCTTAGAAACCATTAACTGTAATCAACCAAACCCATCTCATTAAACCTTTTTTATGCGCCTATTTTTAATAACGAGCATGGCCAAAGGCCGGTCCTTTGTGCTGTTGCTATTCATGAATTGCCTGGCCCTTTCCGCAATAGGACAGGTGAAGATTTCCGGCCGGATCACTGACGAACAAAACACGCCGCTTCCGGGGATGACGGTGATTGTCAAAAACACAAAACTGGGTACTAAAACAGATGGAGAGGGGCGTTATACCCTCAGTGCAAATCTGCAACCCGGTAACTATACGCTGTCTTTTTCAGGTATTGGTTATTCGCCCAAAGAAAGCGTGCTGGTAGTAAGTGATGCGGCAGGAGCTTATACACAAAATATACAACTGACTACCTCTGTATCCAAGCTGGATGAAATAGTGGTAACAGGTACTTCAGAAGGAACTACCCGGCGTCAGTTGGGTAACTACATCAGTACTGTAAAAGCAGATGAATTAAGCAAAGGAGGGACGGGAAATGTACTGGCAGCCTTGCAAGGCAAAACCGCCGGTGCGCAAATCTCGCAGAATTCCGGTGACCCTGCAGGAGGCATCTCCGTAAAACTCCGTGGTATCAGTACTATATCAGGATCTACAGAACCCTTGTATATTATTGATGGGGTGATCATCGACAACTCAACTACCCGCGTTACCAACGCTGATCCCAGTTATGGAACCGGTTCTACCGGTGATAACTTTGTGGGCGCCGTTGGACAAAATCGCATGTCGGATATTAACCCGGCAGATATAGAAAGAATAGAAGTCCTGAATGGCGCTGCTGCTGCCGCCATCTACGGTTCCCGCGCCAACGCCGGGGTGGTACAGATCTTTACCAAAAGAGGTAGCACCGGAGCGCCGGTCGTAAATTTTTCGACTACTTTTTCTGTCAACCAGCTTCGGAAGAAATTAGAGGTGAATGAAGCCCCGCTTAAGTTTGGGGGTTCTCCCGATGACTCTACACAAAATATCCTGACGCCAACGATCGTCAGCACCACACCGGTAAAACGATACGATTACCAGGACTATATTTTTCGTACAGGCGTTGGTTCCGACAATAATGTTTCTGTAGCAGGCGGCAAAGACAAAACCAAATACTATGCTTCTGCCAGTTACCTGTATAATCAGGGTATTGTGAGAAACACAGATTTTAGTCGTTATAGCTTCCGCATCAACCTCGACCAGGAGCTGAATAGCTGGATCAGCTTTAATGCCAGTCTGAACTACGTGTACAGCAAATCAAATGAAAAGCCCGATGGTAACACTTTTTATTCTCCTATGAATTCGGTTACTATCATCGGTAACTATTACGATATACAGCAGCGCAATGGCCTGGGGCAATTGCTGAAAGTAGGAGAACGTGGCCGCGTAAATCCGGCGTCTGTAATTGAAGATTTTCAACAGCAGCAACATGTAGGACGAGTGATTGCCGGCGCCGGCATTAAGCTGCGGCCTATCAAAAACCTGACGGTAGACTACCGGCTGGGAATAGATAACTACAACCAGGAAGGAACTACGCTGATGCCCGCCTTTGCTTATTCTGTAAGCCCTGGTTTTTTTGGTGGGGGGCCCAGCCTGGATCCGGCGCAGAATGGTTATGCCAGCGCCGGTAATAATAATTCTTTCCTGATCAATCACGATCTGAATGCTACCTATAACTGGGATATCAACGACAAGCTAACTTCTGTTACACAGGTAGGTTATTCTGTGCAGTACCAACGTATGCACTATACATTGGAACAAGGTAGAGGCGTGCCGCCTTTCGTACAAACCGCCGACAGAACAACTACCATCATCCCGGGGGCTGATCAGCGCACCGAGATGTCTATTTCCGGAGAATTTATTCAGCAGAATTTCAAGTACCGCAACCAGTTGTTTGTAACCGGTGCACTTCGTGTAGATGGGTCTTCCGTATTTGGTGTAGATCAAAGGAATCAGCTCTATACCAAGTTAAGCGGTAGTTACGTATTGTCTGGCACCGACTATTGGGAAAAATCATCTGTTTCCAAATGGTGGAACCTGTTGAAGTTCCGTGCTGCCTATGGCGAGTCCGGTAACCTGAC
>NZ_DATCVJ010000397.1:0-4909 GCF_036566945.1 Chitinophaga sp.
AGGTAATTCTGTGGTATACCAAACGGTGTAAGTATCGTCTTTCAGCTGTATGGTGGCCTTTTTGCAGTTGTAGCCGGCAATTTTTTTAGTTTTGTCGGAAGACTTGGTATTAGCGGTAAGGATGAAGTCTTCTTCTGTGTAATAAGTTTTCTTATCATCACCGAAGGTGGTGAATACCTGTTCGTATTTTTTGTTGGCCAGATCTACATATTGGGCGTTGTTACCACGAGGTCCCATTCCCATACCTCCGCCCATGCCCGGCCTGCGGCGGTTGCTGGTATCGCCTTGCGGACGCTGTCTTCTGCTGGTATCTCCATCGGCACGTTGTCTTCTGCCGCCGCCAAAGTCAGGGCGTTCGGTGGTGATTTTACCAATGTTGTTGCTGAATGTAAAGGTTTGTTTGAAAGTGATGACATCTGGCATAGCAGGTGCATCATCGCTGCCGCGCTGGAAACCGCGCATACGCTCAGGATCTACTTTAGCAGTTACTTCGTATTCAATAGTTCCTGATTGCTGGGCAAATACCGGGCTGGTAGCTGATAGCAGCGTAGCTGCTGCAAAGAATAAACGGATAGTTCGGTTCATACCTGGTTGTTTTAATATCACAAAAGTGATCCTTCGCTTTCATTTTTTGGGTTAAAAAGCTTTATTTACTGTTATTTACTGTTAAAGACTATCTGTAAGCGTTAATCTTCCTTATTTACTGTTAATTACTGTTAAGGGATTGGCCGGTATTATGCCGGGAATGGATAGTTTTGTAAGGACCTTAAAATGCTTCATGAGACAAAGAATCAGAAATATCCTCATCCTAATGTCTGTCTGTATACTGGGTATATTTCTATTCCAGGGGTATTGGCTGTACAATTCTTACAAGTTAAGAGAGGAACAATTCAGTAAGGAAATTAACGAATCGCTTCGCATGGCGGTTTTCAATAAACAGTTTTCGGATGTACGCCGCTACATCAAATATTTCGGCAAAGACAAAGATTCCCTGAAAAGGCCTATGAGAGGATTGGCAGAACAGGTGGAAGAAATAGGGATGCCTAAAGGGAGGCGATTCAAGGTGCAACGGGATACGGATCGTTATCCTGGTCCGCCCCCGCCGGAAGCTTTTCACGGCGACTCACCCTCCCGGGTGTATGCAGATACACTGGCCCGGCAAATTTCGGAGTACCTCATTACCAGTACTTTACACAACGACAGCACTAACCTGATCAAGCTGGACTCGGTATTCAGGGTAGAGCTGGCGAACCGGCAAATTGCCACTTCTTACCAACTGGATACTATTCATCTTAACTATAGCGGCTTTGAAAGAGAAAGTTTCAGAGACAGTATCCGCCGCCGGGAGCCGCGGCAAACGTCAAAGATCCCGTTCAATCCGGCCAGCAACCTGTTTGTACAGGCTACCTTCGATTCCCCCCTGCAGTTTATTTTGCAGAAAATGATCTGGACCCTGTTGAGCTCATTGCTATTGCTGGTGCTGACTACTCTTTGCTTTGTGTATATGCTGAGAACGATCTTAAAACAGAAACGACTGTCGGAGGTAAAGAATGATTTTATCAACAACATGACGCATGAGCTGAAAACGCCTATTGCTACCGTGTCTGCGGCCGTGGAAGCATTGCAGAACTTCAATGCATTGAATGATCAGCGAAAAACACAAACCTATCTCGACATCTCTAAAAATGAGCTGCAGCGCTTATCTGACCTGGTAGAGAAAGTACTGCATATCGCTGCCGAAGAAAAAGAAGATATTGAGTTGTTCCGGGAAGAAACAGACCTGAACGAAGTAGTTGACAATATCCTGTCCAACCATCAGCTGAAAGCAGGCAAACAGCTGCAGCTCCGCTACGATAATAACCTGGCGGGTAAAATGGTGTACGTGGATAAAACACATTTATCCAATGCCATCAATAACCTGATAGATAATGCCATCAAGTATTCCGGCGAGCAGGTGCAATTATATATACAAACCAGTCTGGAAAATGGTATCTTAAAGATTAAGGTAAAGGACCATGGTATTGGTATTCCTAAAGTGTATCAGGGAAGTATATTTGACAAATTTTTCCGGGTGCCTACCGGTGATCTGCATAATGTGAAAGGCTTTGGTTTGGGCTTAAGTTATGTGCAAAAGATTGTGGAAATGCATGGTGGCACTATACATGTGCAAAGTGAGCCGGATAAAGGCAGCGAGTTTACTATAATCATCCCTTCAGCGTAGCAACAATAAATAAAAGACGTTATGGCAAAAGTATTATTAATAGAAGATGAAGTACAGCTTGGACAGATTGTGAAAGACAGCCTTGAAATGCGGGGTTTTGAAATGTTGTATGCGGCCGATGGCAGGGAGGGATTACGTTTGTATCAACAGGAGCACCCGGATGTGGTAGTACTGGATATTATGATGCCTAATATGGACGGTTTTACGGTGACAGCCGAAATCCGCAAGCAGGATAAATTAACGCCGATCATCTTCCTGACAGCCAAATCGCAGACGGCAGATGTGGTGAAAGGCTTTGAGCTGGGTGGTAACGACTACCTGAAGAAGCCCTTCAGCATGGACGAACTGATTGTGCGCATTACGGCATTGCTAAAACGTTTTGGGGATAATCCCGGTAGCCGTGAAATGGAAGAAGGCGCCGTATCTATCGGGCAATATGTATTTAACTACACTAAGCAAACGCTTGCCCGCAATAATAGCATTGAGTTCCTGTCACACCGCGAGGCGGCCATTTTACAGCGCCTGTACAACAACAAGAATGAGGTGATGGAGCGTAAATCTGTATTGCTGGATCTGTGGGGAGATGATAACTTTTTTAATGCCCGCAGTATGGACGTTTTTATCACGAAACTTCGCCGATACCTGAAAGATGATTCCAGGGTACAGATTGTGAATATCCGCGGGGTGGGTTATAAACTGATTTTTTAGCGGGAGGTTTTCATATTGGGGTCCACTTCAAAAGTGATGTATACACGGGTACCCCGTACTGTATTCTCTTCTCCCGGGAGATCTGTAATTTCAATATTAAACTGCGTATGGTACATGGATCTGTAAAGGGAGGCTCGCTCCATGCATATCTCCATGCCCCTGGAGTGGTGGTTATTCGTTTTCAGGCCATCGTGATGATATTGCAGGGCCTGTACGCGGCCTATACCGTTGTCGGTTACCTCGCAGGCGTAAAGATTCTGTTGTAGTTGCGTCCAATGAATATGTAGTTGCCGGTCTGTTGCCTTATGCATTAACCCGTGCCAGATGGCATTTTCCACAAAGGGTTGTACCAGCATACAAGGTACTGATAAGGCGGCTGGAGAGATTTGCGGATCTGTGGTGAGCGTATATTCAAATCCGTTATTGGTGCGTAGCCGTTCCAGTTTGAGGTATAGTTCCAGCATATCTGATTCTTCCTGTAAAGAGATAAAATTTTTATCTGTCAGCATTAATACTTTCCTGAGCAGCGTAGCAAAACCGGAAATATACTCCTGGGCAAGGGTTGTTTCTCCGGTCATGAGGGCCGTATAGATGCCATTCAGGCAGTTAAACAGGAAATGTGGATTTACCTGTGACTTCAGGCTGAGCAGCCTTAATTCCGACACTTGTTTCCGGAGCAGCAGGAGTGCATTTTCCTGCTGGTTGGTATGACGGACCATAGCCGCTTCATTGCCTTTTAGGACAAGGTAACGGGATCTGTAATGGAGGAAGAGGAGTAAAAAAACAATAGATATAGCCGCAATAAGTGACAGCAGTGTAGTGTGTATAGTCGTAGGCATACCCCTTCAGATTTGCTAATGAAAATATACGTCATTTCCGGGAAATAAGCTATGGGTTTATACCCATGGATTTACTTCTAATCGCTTATCTTTGTCGTTTATGGAACAGTTAGTACAGCAAATAGCAGCCTACAAAGAAGAAATAGCGGCTTTTACGCCTGCCGGCGCAGCGGATCTGGAACAGTACCGCATAAAATTCCTGGGTACAAAAGGTATCGTGAAAGCTCTTTTCGGGGAGATGAAGCAGGTACCGAATGACCGTAAGAAAGAATTTGGGCAGATATTAAACGAATTTAAACAACTCGCGGAGTCCCGCTACGAGGTGTTCAGTGATCTGAAAGATGCTTCCGGAGCAGATGCCGGCGATACTGATTATACTTTGCCGGCAGCGCCACACCGGCTTGGCACCCGTCATCCTATCAGCCTGGTGCGGAATAAAATTATCCGCATATTTGAGCGCCTGGGCTTTAGCATTGCCGAAGGACCAGAAATTGAAGATGACTGGCACAACTTTACTGCATTGAATTTACCGGAAAACCATCCGGCCCGTGATATGCAGGATACCTTTTTTATCAGCAAAAATCCCGACTGGTTGCTGCGTACCCAAACTTCCTCCGCCCAGGTAAGGGTGATGGAAGCAGGTAAACTGCCTATCCGCATTATCAGCCCGGGAAGAGTATACCGTAATGAAACTATTTCAGCCCGTGCACACTGCTTCTTCCACCAGGTAGAGGGATTGTATATAGACGAAAATGTTTCTTTCGCGGACCTTAAACAAACGCTTTATCACTTCGTAAAAGAGATGTTTGGTGAAAACACCGGCATTCGTTTCCGTCCCTCCTACTTCCCTTTCACAGAGCCCAGCGCAGAAATGGACATCGTATGTTTCATTTGTGGTGGTACCGGTTGCCCTGTATGTAAACAAACCGGCTGGGTAGAAATACTGGGTTGTGGAATGGTACATCCGAAAGTGTTGGCCAATTGTGGCATTGATCCTGAAAAATATACTGGCTTCGCCTTTGGTATGGGAATAGAACGTATTACCATGCTGAAATACCAGATTAAAGATTTACGCCTGTTCTCCGAAAACGATACCCGTTTCCTGGAGCAGTTTGAAGGTGCTATATAGGAGTTTGTCTTA
>NZ_DATCVJ010000398.1:0-26011 GCF_036566945.1 Chitinophaga sp.
CCCAGATGGCATAATTATCGGATGTCAGATTTGGATTGTCGATATCCATATCGTCGTCCTCAAATTTAGTGCAGGCATTCAATCCTGAAAACAGGGTAATGAATAGCGCTGCATAAAAGAATTTATAGGTGAAATTAAACATGATATAATGCGTTGATAATTTTACTTAATGAAATAACGGAACTTCACAGAAAATGCTCTGCCAGGCTTTTGTAAACGATAATTGTCGAATGCCGGTGCATCGGCAAGGTTCCTGCATTCAGCGGAGATATTATACTTACCATTTTGCAACGAATAGGTAACAGACATATTCTGAATATATTGATCCGGCACTCTGCTATTTGAAGTTCCTAATTCTTCCCAGGTCAGATAGAACCAATGTACATATTGCAGATCCCAGTTGAGTTGTATGCGGGTATTTTTACCGAGTAGATTATTCTTGCCAATACTTGCTGCTGCATTACCAAACATCCAGGGTTGGTTAGGAATTTTATTTTTGTAGGTAGATTCAATAGTGCCGCCACTGCTGCCTAATGCGTATTTAGTATTGTTAATGGCATTCTGATAACTGGCATTTACGCTGGCATGAAGAAGGTCCTGATAATCATATTGAACATCCGCTTCCAGGCCCGTCACTCTTACTTTAGAGGTATTCAGGTACTGACTCATGCTGGCATTAGATTGGTATACCACGGCATAGATGAAATCGGCTGCGTTTCTATAAAATCCACCTGCCTCTGCAAAGATGCGGTGTTGCCCTTTTTGGATACTGTAGTAGGCCCCTGCATTCACATTGGTGCTGTGCTCTGGTTTCAGTGCAGGATTGCCGATCTCGGTGGAACCATTACCAAATACTTCACCCACTTCCTGAAGGCGATAGGCTTTTTCTACGGATGCTTTAACACCCAGTACAGACGTGATTTTGAAACGGGAGGCAACCCCATAGCCGTAGTAATTATTGAATTCGGAGGCAGTGGTTATCTTGCCAGTTCCAGAAACGGTTTCCGGCTGTTGCAAATCCATCCCGTAGTATTTACCAAAGAAAGTGTTGGTCCAGCGACCGTTCATCAGATTTTGTTGATAAGCGAGTCCCAGTATATGTTTTCCTATCTTACCCGGATTATGATCCTTATCCGTTAGTAATTCATTATAGTTCTTATTGGTGGTTTGATCAAACGTATAATTCAGGTTAAATGAGTGTACGGGAGACAAGTCATAGCTCAGGTTTACTCTGGCGAAATTTCTTGGGCGGCTGATGTGTGTCAGCTGCTTAATGGTAGTTATTTCCGCCTGATTGGTAGGCACCCTGGAACCATCCCAGTAATAGCGATAGCCGGTAGTATCTGTTACCTGGTATTTATCTTCTGTATGAGAGGCAAACACATTCAGATCAAGACCTTTCGTGAAGAGGTCCGCCTTTTTATAACGGAGACTGGTATTGAATGCCGTGCCGTTTTGGGTAGCTGCACCATATACCTTTTCCTGGTTAGTGCCCGTCTGTATTTCACGGTCTGTAGCAGAGAACCCGGCGCCAATAAAAAATACATCTGCCCATTTCTTATTCATCACGCCTAATTCAGCCTGTGCCATGGTGGAGCGGTATTGGTCATGGAAGCGACGGAAATCTTTCCGCACATATAATTGTTGTGCTTCATCCCAGATTTTGATCCTTCTCATTGTATAGTCGTTGTCGGAGTAGTTGTAGAAGGCGCTTACACGGGCAATCAATCCCGTTTTTTTACCGGTGACCTGTCCGGTTACAGCTGCTCGGTGGGTATTAAAAGAACCGAAGCTGTAGCTGGCGTCCAGGTAATTTTTAACCTGCTGGTTGGTCACGAGGTTAACGGCGCCCCCCAAGGCATCTGCACCAAGTGATACCGGTAACACCCCTTTGTATACTTCAATGCGCTCGGCAAGATTTATCGGAATATTATTCAGGGTCATGGAACTACCCATTACTTCCATGGGGATGCCATCAATAAAAAAGCGAATGCTTTTTCCGGAAAGACCATTAATAGAGAAGTTGAAATCAGATCCCATCCCACCTTGTTCCCGTATTCTCACACCAGTGGTCCGGTTGAGTACTGTATTCATGTCGGCCGTGGTATTGGCGAAGGCTTTGGTATCTATAGCGTTTACAGCAAAACCGCTCTCTTTTAATTCACGGGTATGTGTTCGGGCAGTAACAGTAACGCCTTCTTTGGATACGCTTTCCTCTTCCAGCAGTATATTTTCGGAGAGGGTGCTGCCGTTGGTCACCGTGATAGCTTTCTCCGTTTTTTTGAAGTTCAGCATGGTGACCACCAGGGTGTATTTTCCCGGCTTTACGTGTTCCAGCTTAAATTTACCATTGCTGTTAGTATAGGTGCCAATGGCAGTACCTTTTAGTGTAACCGCTGCATCGGGTATAGGTTGCTGTGTGTTAGATAATATTTGTCCGGTGATAATGGCGCCTGGTTGTTGTGCATGAAGTATTGCCGCTACCAGCATAAAAATACTGGTGATCAGCAAGCTTTTAGTTCGCATTTTCATTGTGTGTCCCTTAAAGATTTGGTTGCAAAGGTCCGGTTTGAAAAGGACAGGCGTTAATCGGATCCGGAAAAGCACTTATCAAATCCGGAAATATTTGTATAAGATGTCTTTGCTGTGTTCTGTATTTCGGGACGGTATTCGTTTAGTTGACGGTAGCGTTGATTGCGCTGTAATAATAGCTGGGGGTACCTGCTACAAACTTTATAGGGCCTTCTACAAGCAGGGATTCGTCGGGCGTTTTTATGCGGATCTTCCATTTGTTACTGCTGGCATGTCGTGCTTCAAAAGAAATGGCTATCCCCTTTTTAATCGTATCTGTTTTTTGAAAGATGCCAATGCCTGAAACATCCCAGCTTTGGGTGGGGATATTAGTGCCGCTGCCATATTTTATTTCAGTGAAAGGATCGGTGGTATTGGATTCCAGCTCATAGATGACGATGATTTTGTCCGGGTTATTTTCCTGTTCATTTTTCATACAGGCAGTAAGACTGGTGACGAAAGCCAGGATAAGGAAAACTTTTTTCATATGGAGATATGGTATTGGTTGCTCGTTGATATGTACGTAGTGATATGGCCATTTAGATTGAGTTAACGGCAACGCCCTGATATCAATGAAGATATCAGGGCGTTTAAATGGCATGGGCTCAGTCCTCACTGCCTCCAAAACAGCAGGTATTCTTCCTCCAGTCCTGTTGTTGTGTATGCAATGTCTGATACTTTCAATACATGAAATGAGGGCTTCCCGGTTTGCCTAGAAATTAATTACCTGTGTTGGGTCCCATATATCATTAATACGGATATTAAAACCACTGTTGGGATTGTCAGTTGTTGGCGGGGTATCATATAGGCTACCAGTCAATAATGTTTTTGCATTTTTGTTCATAGTTACGTGACTGATCAGTTTTTTAAGAGGTGCTCCGGTGGTTTTGTCGGGATAAGTAATTTCCACTGTCAACGCATTGCTGGTGTTCAGCACAAAGCTGTTGAAAGTTGTCCGGTCTCTGCGGGTCAAATCCAGCGTATCAGTATATCCATTAAAGATACCCAGGTTTGAGTATGGATAAAAATATGCGTATTCCAATGCGAATCTTACTTTTACAGCAGAATCAGCAACAGCCGCGGGAGCATCAGTGATATTTACCTCCAGCATGGCGGTTTGCCGTTGTAATTGCATATTTATCCTGGCCGTGTCAGTTCCATTTACATTAATCTGTTTGTAGTCGGTAAAGATATCAGGATAAGAAACAATCTTACCTCCTTCTGTTTTTGCATAGAATGCATTTGTATAAGTAACTAAAGAGTCACTGGAAGCAAATACCGTAATGTTATAAGTTCCATCGGGGATGTATTGATTTATGACACCGAAATCCTGATCTTGTGATCGTTGGTGTATTTTTGCATACTCCCCTATATTACTATCTATCCAAACGTAGATATCAGAAATCTTACCATCCAGCGATGAGTCTCTAATATCTGCGCCTGAAGCGGAAGCCTTTCTGCCATAGGGACTTGGCAGGGTTTGCAGTTTTTGTATAAAATCAGTCAGGCTGATCTTTAATGGGATTTTTTTTGCAGTTGTTGTCTGGTCTTGTGAAAGTTGATCCTTGGAGCAGCCAAAAAGCAACATACTGAGTGACAGTGCTGCCAGCAAATGTTTTTTCATAGATAAAATTTGTGATAATTAGAAAATGTGGGTTTATGTTAAAACGGGTATAAAGCAGGGTATTCAGCCAGATTTACCTGGTGATTTTCATAGGTGATATTTGAATTAGGATAAGGGATAGTTGATAATTTATTCGGGTACTAACTGTTTAATATTGGCAATATTAATGCAGTGAATCAAAGATAGTAATTCTTATTACAAAGAGAAATGATGTTAAGCGGAAAATTTGGTGTTGTTGAGGGTAGATTGAAATATCAGGAGTATTTCTGATCAGTTTATACCAGCATTTATGGCACTATGTTTTGGGCGTAACAGAAAAGGGACAGACTTACGTCCATCTCTTTAAAGCTTAAGGGACGAGCTGAAAGAGATGGAGCAGCTAATAACTAAACTGTTACAGAAACAAAAATAGGCCCTCAGTAAAAAAGAGGTTCATTTGACATTTTTAATAAAAAGTGACAACGGAACCGCCAACGACCAAAAACAAGAAAGCCTCAAACGCTTTACTAGTAAAGGCTTAAGGCTTTAAAGCTGCGGAGAAGAAGGGATTCGAACCCTTGAAGCCCTTTCAAGCTTACACACTTTCCAGGCGTGCCGGTTCAACCACTCCCGCACTTCTCCGATTATCTTTTTTCCTGAGTAAAAATGGAAAGGTTGTTTTTTCCAATTCAGGGTTGCAAAGATAATCCTTTAGTTTATATTTCAAAAAAAAGTTTAATTCTTGTCGTACAGCTTCCAGATACCTGCACCTAAAAGCCCGCCCACTATAGGTCCTACAATAAATACCCAGAGATTGGAGAGCGCCTGGCCGCCAACAAAAATGGCGGGTCCGATGCTGCGAGCGGGGTTAACAGATACCCCTGTTACCGGAATGCCTACGATGTGGATCATGGTCAGACACAAGCCTATGGCTAATCCCGCAAATGCGCCATTACCATTGTTTTTGCTGGTGCTGCCATGTACTACTACCAGGAAGATAGTGGTTAATACTATTTCAGCTACCAAACCGCTTACCAGTGAATAGTGGTCGGGCGAGCCCTGGTCCACCCCATTGGCGCCGAGGCCATTGGCGGCAAGGGAATAATCTGCCTTTCCCTGGGCAATAAAATAGAGGACCGCAGAAGCTACAATGGCTCCTACGATCTGAGAAACAATGTACGCGCCTGCATCTTTGCCGGATATTTTGCCGGTAGACATCAGGGAAATCGTAATAGCCGGATTAAGATGGCAACCAGAGATGTGGCCAACAGCATAGGCCATTACCACTACTGATAAACCAAACGCAAAAGCAATACCCAGGAATCCTACATGTGTGCCGGCTAATACCGCACTGCCACAACCCATGAACACTAAAACAAAAGTGCCAAAAAACTCTGCAATACATTTCTGTGATAATGAAACTGCCATAGAGAGGAAATTTTTGTGGTGATTGGAAATTGGGGAATGTGAAATTGGTGATCACTAAATTTACCTCAAAAATTCAAGATAAAAAAAAGCGGGAAGCACAACTAAAGTGCTTCCCGCTTGTATAAGTTTATCAGAAAATTAATACACTTCAATGGGCGTTAGTTCACCACGCAGTGGTGTTTCTATCAGCTTCCTGGTTTCTTCAGGAGATAAGCCCTGTCCCAATACAAACATCAGTTTGGTGACGGCTGCCTCAAAGGTCATATCATGACCGCTTACTACGCCGATTTCCACGAGATGCTGACTGGTTTCATATTTCCCCAGTTCTACAGAGCCACCATCACATTGCGTTATATCCACCACCAAGGCACCGTTATCGATCACCTTTTTAATGCTTTCAATAAACCAGGGTTGCGTGTTGGTATTACCACTACCAAATGTTTCCATAATCACACCTTTCAATCCTGATACGCTGAGCGTGGCTTCTACGGCCCTTCTGCTGATACCCGGGAATAACTTCAGCACCGTAATATTTGTTTCCAGTTCTTTATGCACCTTCAGTGGCTGGGTAGGTGGCGGTAAAATGAACTGGTGCTTGAACTTAATATCAATACCGGCTTCGGCCAGCTGCGGATAATTCATGGTATAGAAAGCCTCAAACTTTTCCGCATTATATTTTTTAGAACGGTTACCTCTGAAAAGAGAGAAGTCAAAATAAATACACACTTCCGGAACGAGGGATATATTAGTGCCATTATGCCTGGTACAAGCTATTTCCATGGCTGTAATGATGTTCTCCTTGGCATCCGTACGTATTTTACCGATAGGCAGCTGTGACCCGGTTAAAATCACGGGTTTTGACAGGTTTTCCAGCATAAAGCTTAATGCCGAGGCGGTAAAAGCCATGGTATCGGAACCATGCAGAATAACAAATCCATCGTATCTGTCGTACCGGTCTTCAATAATGCTGGCCAGTTCCACCCAGATCTCCGGCTGCATGTCTGACGAATCTATAGGCGGATTAAATGCGTACACATAAAAATCGATACCCATCCGGTATAGTTCCGGTAAATTATTCCGTATTTCGTTGAATCCGATAGGGCGCAGCGCTTTGGTTTTATCATCATAGATCATACCCACTGTACCGCCCGTATAAATAATCAGTATTTTACTCATTGTGCTAGTAGCCATTGCCTGCAAAGGTATTCACTAAACAGTTAGAGCATTTTGAATAATTTCCGGGCATTGCTGCTTGTTATAGCTGCTACATCTGCTATTTTTAGATTTTTTATATCTGCCACCTTTTCTCCTGCCAGCGGGAGGTAAGCACTTTCATTACGTTTACCCCGATAAGGTACCGGTGCTAAATAAGGTGCATCTGTTTCCATTATAATGTGTGCCAGGTCTATTTCTTCCAGCAGTTTATCCAGGCCGGACTTCTTAAACGTAACCACGCCGCCTATACCCAGGTAAAAACCCAGGTCAATGATTTCCTTTGCTTCTTCCAAAGTGCCGGAAAAACAGTGGAATACGCCGCTTAAACGACCATCCTGTAAGCCCTTTACCTCATTGATACATTCCCGTGTGGCCTCCCGGCTATGAATGGATACCGGCAGCTGGTATTCCCTTGCCAGCAGCAATTGTTCCTGAAAAGCATGGTACTGCTGGGTTAACAGCGACTTGTCCCAGTAAAAATCCAGCCCTATTTCCCCGATGGCCTTGAAAGAACGTTGCTGCAGCCACGCTTTGACCAGGTCTATTTGCTCTGCTACGTTTTCCTTTACATAACAGGGATGTATCCCCATCATGGCATATATATGTTCCGGGTGCCTGGCTTCCAGCTCCAGCATCCCTTCTATAGAATCCTCGTCTATATTAGGCAAAAACAGTTGGTCCACTCCCGCTGCTATGGCCCGCGCTACCATTTCTTCCCGGTCTGCCGCAAATTCTTCAGAATACAGGTGGGTGTGGGTATCTATCCAGCGCATAATAATTTATTTGTTAAATTTGTAATTTCTTTAATATTTAAAGAATATCTTTATACCTGCAAAGGTAAAGACCGAAAAACCTAATTGCTAATAAAACCTAAACTATGAAAAGCTATTTCAGTACAAATCGTGTGCTGGCGTGGACCATCACCGGTGTGGCCATAGCCACCATTTTCTTTGCCTGTAAGAAGGAAGTAACCACAGATACCGCTCCCAACAACGAAACAGATAACAAAACAATTGGCGTGGTACAGCATGAAGCGGTGGTAAGTGTTATGTTCAATGATTGGTTTGAAACAGTAGGCACCGTAGGAATAGAACAAGGCATGTTTCTGGGCCGGCAGGCAAATCCCAAAGGAACAGACATGGCTGACGTTCCCTCCTGTCCTTCTTCAGAACTGCTCGATGGTACAGGTGCCACCTGGCCTAAACGTGTGGTGGTGGATTATGGAACCTCCTGCCAGGACAGATATGGCGTTTTCCGCAGTGGTAAACTGAATGTCATTTTCAACGGTCCGCTTTTTAGTCCAACTTCCACCATTGTGGTAGAACCATCTAATTATACTGTCAACGGAAAGGCGGTGGATGGACGCTTGGAGATCAGCAATGCCAGCTTCAGCACTACTACCGGCATGCAATACACCATAGAAATAACCCGGGGTAAGGTAACTCTGGCGGATACACTGGTGATCAACTACGCCAGCAAAAGAACGATAAAGCAAATAGAAGGCTTCGAGTTAGGCCAGCCATTCCTGAATCTGTCTAACGACGTATACAGCGTGGACGGTACTGCGAGCCTTAGCTATGAAAAAGGCCCTGCGACAGGCATTACAGCCACTTTTGCAACACAGACTTCCCTCATTAAAAAATGGGCTTGTCAGTATATTTCCAAAGGTACGCTGAAGGTAGATTTCAATGGTATTTCCGGCGTCATTGATTACGGAAATGGCGACTGTGATGACAAGGCTACTATTAAAGTAGGCGATAAAGCGAAAGAAATTACGCTGAAACCATAAATTTTATCTGGTGCTGATGCTAGTTTGTATCAGCACCAGATCTTTACACGATCGCAGCCAGTTCATATTTTTGCTTCTTGCAATACTCCAGCACACGTGGCAGCGCATATTCCAGTCGATCCCATGCCTTGGCGCTGTCGTGAAATACCACAATAGAGCCAGGTGCTAATTTAAATACGACATTCTGCACACAGGCTTCCCCGTTGAGTGTGGTGTCGAAATCGCCACTCAGCAGATCCCACATAATAATCTTCGCCCCCGGAATCTTATTCTTTATCTGCCGGATCTGGAAGGGCGTAATTCTGCCGTAAGGTGGTCGGAATAAGGGAGAAGGAATATACTTTGCCGCTTCCAGGACATTTTCTATGTACGTTCCGGTGTTTGTTTTCCATCCGTTCAGATGATTGTGGGTATGGTTGCCGGTGGCATGGCCGGCCTCCAGGATCTGCTGGTAGATAGCAGGGTATTCTATCACATTTTTACCAATACAGAAAAAAGTTCCTTTCGCATTATATTTGGCCAGTTGCTCCAGCACAAAAGGCGTTGCCTGCGGATGCGGGCCATCATCAAAAGTGAGATATACCTTGTTGCCGGCCGGAGACATATTCCAGACACAGCTTTTATACAGGGCTTTCAGGATGCCGGGTGTTTTAGTAAGATAGAACATAGCGCAATGGTGCTTAATACTGCAATATACTTAATGTGTGAAAGCGGGATATCGTATTGAAAAATTTTTATCTTCTGCAGATCTCCCCACACGAATCACTGTTGGCTAAACGCTAAATCCTTATCTTTGTCGCCTATGGATCACAAAAAAGTAAGAGTGCGTTTTGCGCCCAGTCCTACTGGTGGCCTACATCTTGGAGGTGTACGCACTGTATTGTTCAACTATTTGTTTGCAAAACAGCATAAAGGTGATTTTGTGCTGCGTATTGAAGATACCGACCAAACCCGTTACGTGGCGGGAGCGGAAGAGTACATCAGCGAATGTTTGAGCTGGTGTGGACTCACGCCGGATGAAAGTCCTGCTGTGGGCGGTCCGTATGGTCCTTATCGCCAGAGTGAGCGTAAACCACTCTATCGCCAGTATGCAGAGCAACTGGTGAAATCAGGTCATGCCTACTATGCTTTCGATACGCCTGAAGAGCTGGAAAGTATGCGGGAAAGGCTGAAAGGCCCGGATAATCATTCCCCCCAATACAACCACCTGGTAAGGGAAAAAATGCGCAATTCCCTCACTTTGACTGATGCCGAAGTACAGGAGCTGCTGGCAAAGAATACACCGCATGTTATCCGTATTAATATGCCTGCTGATGAAGAACTCACCTTTACCGACCTGGTACGTGGTGAAGTTACTTTTCATACGTCACAGGTAGATGATAAAGTATTACTGAAAGCAGATGGTATGCCTACCTATCACCTCGCAGTGGTAGTAGATGATTACCTGATGAAGATCACCCACGCTTTCCGCGGAGAAGAATGGCTGCCATCAGCACCCGTACATCTCCTGCTCTGGAAATACCTGGGCTGGGAAGCAGATATGCCACACTGGGCGCATCTGCCACTGATCCTGAAACCAGATGGCAACGGTAAGCTCAGCAAACGTGACGGAGATCGTTTAGGCTTCCCCGTATATGCCATGAACTGGACAGATCCTGCCAGCGGAGACGTAACGAAAGGCTTCCGTGAACTCGGTTTCCTGCCGGAAGCATTCATCAACATGCTGGTGATGCTGGGCTGGAACGATGGCACCGAACAGGAAATATTTTCTATAGAAGAACTGATTCAGAAGTTCTCTCTGGATCGTGTACATAAAGCAGGCGCTAAATTCGATTACGAAAAAGCGAAATGGTTTAACCACCAGTATATTCATCATAAAGACAATGAAAGCCTGGCAGCCCTTTTCCAACCGATACTGACAGAGAAAGGCGTGAGCGCTGATCCTGCCTATGTAGCTACCGTGGCAGGCCTGGTGAAAGAACGTTGTTACTTCGTGAATGAAATATGGGACCATGGCTTCTTCTTCTTCCAAAGCCCTGACAGCTATGATGAAGCGGCCGTAAAACCAAAGTGGAATGCCGATAAAGAAGCATTCTTCACCGCATGGTCTGCACAGCTGGACAGCCTGGCCGCCGCTCCTGCAGCCGATCTGGAAGCTGCATTCAAAGCCCTGGCTGCTGAAAAGAACCTGAAAATGGGGGACGTGCAGTTGCCTTTCCGTATCATGCTGACCGGTGGTAAATTCGGACCTCCTGTTTTTGATATCGTGGCTACGCTGGGTATCACGGAAACACGCAACAGGATAGAAAAAGGGATGGAAGCTTTTAAGTAGAATTGTTAGTTGTTATATAGATAAAGGCTGAGCGATGAGGAATCGTTTAGCCTTTGTCTTTTTCCCAGGTTTTTACATTGGAGTGGGAACAAATTAAATCAAAATCGCTGTCTTTATGCACAATCTCAAGATCAAAGCTCAAAGCATAAAAAGCGATCACGCAATCATTGCTTTTGCGGATGGTGATTCCCTTTTTGCGAAGTGAGCGGAACAGCGCCGCTGCACCTTGTGCTGCTATCATTGGCGGTATTTCCAGCGTAGTAAAACCGAGCAATGATTCTCTTGTCTGTCGATGTTCAGCATCATCTCGTATTCCTTGCAGAATTTCCTGAACAACTACCGGTATAACTGGAGTTTCATAACCATTTTGCACATAATGGTTAAGCAGGTCAGTTTGTGGTGTATCGTTTTCACGCATGAAATCAATCCATACGGACGTGTCAAAAAGTAGTGGCTGTTTCATCTGCTTCGCATTTCATTTAAGTCTCCGTCCCAATGAATTTTGCCTCGCAGGGCTAAAAATTTACCTTGGCTAATGCCCATAATAAATTTTTCCAATGCCATATTTACCACCTCTTTTTTCGTTTTTCCTTTATTTAAACGCATAGCTTCTTTTATAAGTTTGTCGTCTAAATCAATACTGGTCTTCGACATAAATAATTGTTTTTAGTTAGTAATAAATTTACGAATAAATACACATAAAAAGGCCGGACAGTAACTGCCCGGCCTCACTTTATTTTAAAAAAAATATTACTTCCCTTTTGCGCTCTCTTTCGCCCACGCATCTTTCAATGTCACCGTTCTGTTGAACACCACTTTTTCTGGTGTACTATCCGGATCTACGGAAAAATATCCTTTGCGGAGGAACTGGAAACGCTCACCTGGTTTAGCTTGCAGCAGACCTGGTTCTACAAACGCTTCTTTGATAACTTGTAAGGAGTCCGGATTAATCAGTGTTTTGAAATCTACTTCTTCCGCTGCCGGATTTTCAGAAGTGAATAAACGATCGTAGATACGTACTTCAGCGGTAGCCGCATGTGCTGCACTCACCCAGTGAATGGTACCTTTAACGGTTAAGCCACTCTGATCGCCGCCACTTTTGCTTTCAGGCAAATAGGTAGCGTAGATGGTGGTGATATTACCATCGGCATCTTTATCGAAGCTTTCTCCTTTGATGATATAAGCATTTTTCAGGCGCACCATATTACCGGGACCGAGACGGAAGAATTTCTTTGGAGGATTTTCCATGAAGTCTTCGCGTTCAATGTACAGGGTGTTGCTGAAATGCAGGGTACGTGATCCTGCGTTTTCATCTTCCGGATTATTGTCGGCGGTCATTTCTTCTACTTGTCCTTCGGGGTAGTTGGTGATCACCAGTTTTACCGGGTCCAGTACGGCCATTACGCGGTTAGCGGTTCTGTTCAGTTCTTCGCGGATGCAGAATTCCAGCAGACCCAGCTCAATCATCTGGTCGCGTTTCTGTACGCCCACGCGCTCGCAGAAGGTGCGGATGCTGGCAGGTGTATAGCCACGGCGGCGGAAACCACTGATAGTAGGCATTCGTGGATCATCCCAGCCATTTACATGACCTTCTTCCACCAGTTGTTTGAGTTTTCGTTTACTCATCACCGTATAGGTGAGGTTTAAACGGGAAAACTCGTACTGACGGCTGGGGAATATTTCCAGCTCATTGATAAACCATTCATACAACGGGCGATGTGGAATAAACTCCAGTGTACAGATGGAATGGGTAATATTTTCAATGCTATCACTCTGGCCATGGGCGAAGTCGTACATCGGGTAGATGCACCATTTGTCGCCGGTACGGTGGTGATGGGCATGTTTAATACGATACATCAGGGGGTCGCGCATATGCATATTAGGGGCGGCCAGGTCTAATTTGGCGCGGAGGGTTTTCTCTCCGTCTTTGAATTCGCCGTTACGCATACGGGTAAACAGGTCCAGATTTTCCGCTACAGAGCGGCTCCTGGCTGGTGTAGGCGTGCCAGGCACCGTAGGAGTACCTTTGGCAGCGGCTATTTGTTCGGCAGTGGCATCTTCTACATAGGCCAGTCCTCTTTCTATCAGCTTTACGGCAAAAGCGTACAGTTGCTCGAAATAATCGGAGGCATACAGTTCTTTTTCCCACTCAAAGCCTAGCCAGTGGATATCTTCCTTAATAGAATCCACGTATTCGGTGTCTTCTGTTACCGGGTTGGTATCATCGAAGCGGAGATTGGTTTTACCGTTATATTTCTGGGCCAGTCCAAAGTTGAGCGCAATGGATTTGGCATGCCCAATATGCAGGTAGCCATTCGGTTCCGGCGGGAAACGCGTTAGTACACGACCGTCATTTACGCCGTTCGCTATGTCTTCTTCAACAATTTGTTCTATAAAGTTGAGGGATCTTTCTTCGCTCATAGTGATTTTTATCTTGGAGGGCAAAGGTACAAAAAAGCAGAAAGCTAAAAGCAGAAAGCATAAAGCCTTTGCCGCAGGGCATTAAGCCTATCATTATCAGGTATAATCGCTTTTAGCTGCCAGCCTTCCTGCGGGATGAAGCGGGTCATATCCGCTACAGTGGCTTTTTGCTTTCTGCTTTTAGCTTTCCGCTTTTTCGTACATTTACCTCCTTAATATAAAAAATGGTATGGTCAACCCGTTAAATCGTCCGGTTCGTGTATTGGTAGCCAAAGTGGGCCTTGATGGTCATGATCGCGGAGCAAAGGTAATTGCGGCAGCACTGCGGGATGCCGGCATGGAAGTAATATACACCGGCCTGCGTCAAACCCCTGAAATGGTGGTCAACGCGGCCCTGCAGGAAGATGTGGATGCCATCGGCATCAGTATCCTCTCCGGCGCCCATATGACAGTATTTCCCAAGATTATAGCCCAGATGAAGGAAAAAGGACTGAATGATGTGCTGCTCACCGGCGGCGGTATTATCCCGGATGAAGATATGACGACTCTCCAGGAGATGGGGGTAGGTAAACTCTTCCCCCCAGGTACCAATACCAAAGATATTTCCGAGTATATCACCAGCTGGGTGGCCACTCACAGAAATTTTTAAAAATATTTCCGGATCCTCGTAACATTTCTTTAACCCGGTCGTCTTTAGGTGAAATAGTCCACCAAGTCTAAAAAACCACAACGTCCGTTTTATGAAATGTAAGTTACTCCCGCTATTCCTGGTACTGTTGCTGATTGGTTGTAGTGTTTTTGCACAGGATAAGAAAGATTCCGTCGGCCAGGCTGCTGCCGATACTACGGTTGAGAAAACAACCGCCTTTACCCTTATTTTTGGCAAGTACCCCAAACATCGGGAAGGGATATACGTAACCCACGGCGGAGATGGCCCGTTGCTGTCGTTTGCTTCCATGAAGGAAAATGGAGAACATGTCCGTAATATCCCGCGGTTCACGATCTTTTTTAATATCGGTAGCAATTTCAATAAAGACTTTTCCAAAAACTTCGGCATTTTCACGGGTATCAACCTTAAGAATATAGGACTCATCTCCAAACCAACCGATTCCCTGAAACTAAAACAGCGGGTATATACTTTTGGCGTTCCATTAGGGGTTAAGATCGGTGATGTAACCGGAGGCAGCTTTTTCTTCTTTGCCGGCGGTGAAATAGACCTGGCTTTTAATTATAAAGAAAAGCAATTTGTGGATGGAGACAAGGTCCATAAATTCAACGAATGGTTCAGTGATCGTACCCCATTGCTGATGCCTTCTCTGTTTGCCGGAATCCGCGTGAATCCTGGCTTCGGACTGAAAGTACAATACTACCCGCAGAACTTCTTTAACCAGGATTTTAAAACAAAAGATAAAGGCGGCAACACCATTTATCCCTATAAAAATCTTGAAGCCAACCTGGTTTTTGTAACCCTCGGATACAATTTCAGCGGCATCAATTATTTTAAAGTAAAGAAGAAAAGACACTATATGAAGATGAAAAGTGGTAAAGCAGAGTTTGAGGTAAACTATTGAAATAGTAATACGTTATTTTTGAGGGCTGTAACTAATTAGATATTAGTTACAGCTTTTTTTTGTCGACACTGAATATAACCCAAACGGAAACCACATGCTACGAAAACTCCTCGTTTTTGCCACGCTATTATTGTGCTATGATGTGGCACAGGCCCAATTTGAAATCGGAGTATCCGGAGGATACAACAAAAATTACCTGCATACCAGCACAGGGTACAGGGCTTTCACGAAATATGATGCGCTAAGTGGTTTTGTAGTGGGGATTCCCATACAATATCATTTCAATGACTGGCTGGCCATTGAGGCCGATCCTTCCTACATTCAGAAGAATTATGAACAGCGCCGGGATCATTTTTTTGATGGTATTTATCAGAAAAGCACCAATAGCTATATCCAGCTGCCCATCATGGCTCATTTTTCTTTTGGCGGTAATAAGCTGAAAGGCTTTTTCAATGCCGGTGGTTACGGCGCTTATTGGGCAGGGGGCCGGGTAAAGGGCGCCATGGCCAACGTTTTTAACAATGCACCGGACATCCCGAATGACCAGCAGGTATATAATTTCTTTGAGATCGACAAAGCATATCAATATAATGAGAAATATACCTTTGATAGTCGTCGTGACCGCCGGATAGAATTTGGCCTCTTAGCCGGCGCCGGTGTGGAATACCTGTTACAGCAGAAATACCGTTTTTTTGTTGAAGCCCGTTACTATTATGGTTTATCGGACCAGCAGAAAGATTATATGATCAACCAGATCCCCCGGTATAACGATACCTATGTGGTGCAGGCCGGATGCCTCTTCAACATCAAAAATATCTTCCACCCTGCCAGTATCACTGAGTAAATTTTGCTAACCTTTTAATATCCATCAGATGAAACATCTTCATAAATATATCATTGCCCTCATCGTGCTATGCTCCGCAGCAGCATGCCGTAAAGACCTTCCGGAAATCAATGACCCCGCTAACACTATCTCCGGCAATTTTAGTGAAGTATTTGATTCCTACTGGAATGGCATGAATAACAACTATGTATTCTGGGATATTGACACCGTGAACTGGGACAACGTTTATAAACAGTACAAACCCCTGTTTGCAAAGTTGAATCTATATGATTCCAACGATGTTAGAAAAGGATACACTTATTTTAAGCAGATGACCGCCGGTCTGGTGGATTCTCACTACGATCTTACTTTCAAAGACCCCTGGCTCGCGGATTCTGCCAGTATCAATCCGGCGTACCAGCGTAAACTGGCCAGCCCGGATTATCATGATCCGATCAGCATCTATCATTTTTATGACAATGTTCCGCAAAATTATCTGGATGCAGGGGCCATTAGAGGGTATACTAATACTGATGATGGGGAACAGTTTGTAGCCGTATCCGGTACTATTAATCAGAACATCCTGTATTTCTTTTGCAGTGGATTCCGATTGAAACAGCTGTACAACACAGATACGGTCAACCAGGTAAAAAGCGTGTTGCAATATTTCTTCGATAAACTGCAGCACACGCCCAATATCGCAGGCGTTATTATAGATGTGCGGGATAATAGTGGCGGCGATCTGCAGGATCTTAATTTTTTAATAGGACGCTTGATCGATAAACAACTGGACTTCGGATCTACGCGTTCCAAGCAAGGCAATGGCCGCCTCGATTATTCGCCCTGGGCGCCGGCTTTTGTAACGCCGCAACCAGCGGCCCGAAATATTACCGGACCAATACTGATGCTGGCAGACGCTTTCTCGATAAGCATGGCGGAAATGACCACTATGGCGGTGAAATCCCTACCCAACGGGCATTTTGTAGGAGAACGTACCTGGGGCGCCACTGGACCACTGATCGGCAATATCTTTTTCAATGGTGGAAAGTTTGGAACCGACTATATTAATGAGGCTTACACCTCTTCCCTGATGCTAAAATATCGCGATGGTAAAGTGTATGAAGGCGTAGGCTTCCCGCCGGACATAGAAGTGAAATACGATGCCGCCGCCCTGGAAAGAGGACAGGATAAGCAGCTGGAAACAGCTATCGGGCTGATTCGTTAGGTTATTGAATATTGCTTAATATTGATAAACTAAAAATACGGCCATGTATCAAACGTTAAGCACACAACTGGAGAATAATATCCTGACCATTACCATCAACCGCCCGGAAAAAATGAATGCGCTCAACCAGCAGGTGCTGGCGGAGCTGGCGCTGGTCGTAGATGAGATTTATGGCAACAGGGACATTAAAGGAGCTGTTATTACCGGTGCAGGAGAAAAAGCTTTTGTAGCAGGCGCAGATATCAGCGAGTTTCTTACTTTATCAGATAAACAAGGCGAAGAACTGGCCAAGAAAGGGCATGTGATTTTTAAACGGATAGAAAGCAGTTCCAAGCCCATCATTGCCGCAGTAAACGGTTTTGCACTGGGCGGCGGCTGTGAACTGGCCATGGCCTGTCATTTCCGTATTGCCAGCGAAAACGCAAAATTCGGCCAACCGGAAGTCAACCTGGGCCTCATACCCGGTTATGGGGGTACCCAGCGGCTTACACAGCTTATTGGGAAAGGCAAAGCGCTGGAATTGATGATGACCGGCGACATGATTAACGCAGCAGAAGCACAGTCCTGGGGCCTGGTAAACCACGTGGTAAAGCTCGAAGAATTGCTGCCCAAAGCCATTGCCATCTTACAAAAAATACAAACAAAAGCCCCGCTGGCCATTGCCCGCGTGATTAAATGCGCCAATGCCGCACTGGATAAAGACCAGGATGGCTTTGAGCTGGAACTGAAGGAATTCGGCGCCTGCTTTGCCACAAAGGATTTACAGGAAGGCGCCGCCGCCTTTATCCAGAAAAGACAAGCGAATTTTACAGGAGAGTAAAAACGAATTCCTAATTCGTAATTCTTTACTTTTGTACCCATTATTATAAAAAGCTTAAGTCATGGAATTCAGAATAGAGAAAGACACAATGGGCGAGGTAAAAGTGCCTGTAAATGCCTATTATGGCGCTCAAACACAGCGCTCCATTGAAAATTTCAAGATCGCGCAGGATATCAACAAAATGCCGAAAGAAATTATCAAGGCATTTGCTTACCTGAAGAAAGCGGCTGCTATCACCAACGTGGAAGCAGGCGTGCTGCCGAAAGAAAAAAGTGATCTGATTGGTCAGGTATGCGATGAAATCCTGGAAGGCAAACTGGATGACCAGTTTCCGCTGGTAGTGTGGCAAACCGGTTCCGGTACACAGTCCAACATGAACGTGAACGAAGTAGTTGCCTACCGCGCACACGTATTACATGGTGGTCAGCTGACAGACAAAGATAAATTCGTGCATCCAAATGATGACGTGAATAAATCACAGTCTTCCAACGATACCTTCCCTACTGCCATGCACATTGCTGCTTATAAAATGCTGCAGGAAATAACTATTCCCGGTATTACAAAGCTGCGCGATACCCTCGCTAAAAAAGCAGCAGCATTTAAAAATGTAGTGAAAATAGGTCGTACCCATTTCATGGATGCTACCCCGCTTACGCTCGGTCAGGAAATCAGCGGTTATGTGGCACAACTGAACCATGGCTTAAAAGCGATCAACAATTCACTGGCTCACTTGAGTGAACTGGCATTGGGCGGTACTGCAGTAGGTACCGGTATCAACACCCCTAAGGGTTATTCTGAAAACGTGGCAAAAAATATTGCGCTGTTAACCGGATTGCCTTTTATCACTGCAGAAAATAAATTTGAAGCACTGGCAGCACATGATGCCATCGTAGAAGCACATGGCGCACTGAAAACAGTTGCTGTAAGCTTAATGAAGATAGCCAACGACATCCGCATGCTGAGCTCCGGCCCGCGCGCAGGTATCGGCGAAATTCATATCCCTGACAATGAGCCGGGTTCTTCTATCATGCCAGGTAAAGTAAATCCTACCCAGTGTGAAGCACTCACCATGATTGCCGCACAGGTAATGGGTAACGATGTAACCATCAGCATTGGCGGTTCTAACGGACACTTTGAACTGAACGTGTTTAAACCAGTGATGATCTTCAATTTCCTGCACTCTGCCCGCCTGATCGGTGATGGTTGCGTGAGCTTCAACGATAAATGCGCAGAAGGTATTGAACCTATTGAAGCCAATATCCAAAAACATGTGGAAAATTCCCTCATGCTGGTGACGGCCCTGAACACCAAAATCGGCTACTATAAAGCAGCTGAAATTGCTCAGAAAGCCCACAAAGAAGGAACTACCCTCAAAGAAATGGCGGTGAAACTGGGTTATGTAACCCCGGCTGAATTTGATGAATGGGTAGTACCCGCTCACATGGTAGGGGAAATAAAATAATGCAGCTATTAGCTTTTAGCTATTAGCCTTTAGTAAAAATGCAGCGGAGATTAGAAGTATATATACTACTTTTAATTTTCGCTGCATTTTTACTAAAGGCTAAAAGCTAAAACCTAAAAGCTGTATGGATATTCTCTTCTATAGTGCGCAGGCTTACGATATAAAGTATTTTAATCAGGCTAACCAGCCCGGAACACATCGCTTTCGCTTTCTGGATGCGCCGCTGAATGAAGATAACACCGCCCTGATAAAGGAAGAAGCCGCGATCTGCATATTTGTAAACGACAAAGCGGATGCAGCAGTGATCCCGATACTGAAAGAGAAAGGCATCAGGTTAATTGCCCTGCGCTGTGCGGGCTTTAATAATGTAGATCTCAAAGCCGCTGCCGCAGCAGGTATTAAAGTAGTACGCGTGCCTGCCTATTCGCCACATGCGGTAGCAGAACATGCCGTTACCTTATTGCTGGCATTGAACCGGAAAATATATAAATCGTATAACCGTGTACGTGATAGCAACTTTACACTGAACGGACTGGAAGGATTTGATCTATTTGGTAAAACAATCGGAGTAGTAGGCACCGGTAATATAGGTAGCGTATTTTGCCGCATCATGCAGGGCTTTGGCTGCAAAGTATATGCCCATGATATTTATGAACAACCGGAATTGATAAAGGCAGGTGTTGAATATGTATCGATGGACACTATTTTTGCCAAGGCAGATGTGATATCACTGCATTGCCCGCTGTTGGAAAGTACCCGCCATATTGTGAATGCACTTACCATTGCCTCCATGAAACCCGGGGTGGTATTGATTAATACCAGTCGTGGTGGATTGGTAGACACGAAGGCGGTGGTGGAAGCACTGAAAAACGGGCATATTGGGGCGCTCGGCATAGATGTATATGAACAGGAGGAACACCTGTTTTTTCAGAATTTTTCCGGCAGTATTATCCAGGATGATGTACTGTCAAGGTTAACCACCTTCCCAAATGTAGTGGTAACTGCCCACCAGGGATTTTTTACGAAAGAAGCACTCACGCAAATTGCTGATATAACGTTGAGCAATATACGTAGTTTCGAAGCGGGTGAATCGCTGTTAAATGAGGTGAAGTAGCGTGGTAACGATATCCCGCCACGATGTAAAATAACAGCTCTGTTCTAAATAATGATTCAATAAACTGATACACATTGACCTGCACGGCATCCGGCACCTGGTAATGATACACGGCTACCAATACCAGCACCACGATCAGCGATATGCCGGCAATCTGCCACCATTTGTAGGAAGAGCCCTGCTTTGCCGTTACTGCGCCTGCAACGGCGGTTGATCGTGTAGTCATATCAGTTACATTGATGCGTGAAAAAGAATCAGCGATGCAGATGGAATATCTGCACCGCTGATATGATTATCTGTTAGTTCTCTTGAACACATTATCATACGTTACCGTTAAGTAGTACAATCCGCCGATAGTCGGACCGCCTACATACTGGAAGTATTTTGAATTCAGGATATTGGAGGCACCCAGTTTGAACGAGGTGTTGATCTTTGGTACACGATAGGTGATCTGCGCATCTACTGTATTGTAGGCTGGTACATCGCCGTTACCAAAGAGGTTCTGCCAGTAGAACGTATTCTGCCAATGCCATACCACGTTGAAACCAATGTTCTTCACTACGTTGCGGTTACCGAGACTCACGTTGGTGAACCAATCCGGAGTATTAAAACCAGGAATTAACGCATCGTCTTTCGTTTTATCCTGTGCCAGTTTATTGTAGTTGGCATTACCACTGATGGTGTATCCTTTGTAGAGATCGTAGGTAACAGCTACCGCAAAACCGTAGTTGTTTACAGTGGATTTACTATTGGTCCAAACGCGGTACCGGTCTTGTAAAGACTTGTCCAGCATCTGGTTCAGCACTGTTTGATCGGGCGTGTTTACGTTACCGGTTTTAGGTACTACGGCTTCTATTTGTCCGATGAAATGTTTGTAGGAGCTATAGTAACCATCTACATCAACAAACAGTTTGTTGTCGAGCAATACTGCTTTATAGCCAGCTTCGAAGGAAGTGATTTGCTCCGGAACGATAGGATCCAGGTTAGCCACTTTCAACACACCGGCATTTTTCGCAGCAGCAGCATCTTTGGAGATGTGTTCTGCATTGATGGTTTTATTCACCGCTACACCAAACGCATCTACGGTGCTGGTGAGGAAGGAATTTTTAAAGTAGCCAAGTCCTTCTTCAATGAAAGCAAGACCACCTACACGTCTTACCTGGCCGTTGTTTACGAAGGAATAAGCTTCAAACAGCGACGGGAAGCGGAATCCATTCTGCCAGGAAATGCGGAAGTTGTGTTTGTCTTTAATGCTGTATACGGCGGCAATACGTGGATTCACTTTACCCTCGAACTGCTCATTTTTATCATAGCGCAGGGAGCCGGTGAGCTTCAGTGCATCGTTAAAAAACGTTTTGCTGATCTGTGCAAAACCACCATATTTTCCGTACCAGATATGTTTACCGCCTGGTGTATTACGTTTATCAGCAGGGCGGGAAAAGTCTACGAAGTTGTTACCATCCGGGATGATTTCGTAGGTGCGGTAGTCGGCGCCTACCAATACATCGGCGAAGTGGATGTATTTACGCAGATTCCAGGTGCCTTCTGTATGATAGAAACGGCTTTGTTGCAGGAGTGCTGCGCCTCCGCTGGTGTTGTTCGGATCTTTGGAAGTAGGGTAAATATCCCAGTCGTTGATGCTCTTGATTTTTGCTACCTGTGCATCAAAAGCCGGGGTGCCTGGTGTCCATCTGCCGGCATCGGCAAAGGCACGGGCGGCCTGGTGAGCGGCTACGAGGTCAGAACCTGCTGTCAGTGCATTGTTTAATCCGGAGGTATAGTCCGCCAGCCATTTTTTATCTGGCTTGAAAGATTTTTCCAGGTTATCTGCTAACGGATTCATGTTGTAAGAGTCGCCGGTATTTTCAATGGAGATGTAGGATCGTACCGTGAAATCAGGGTGTACCAGTTCCAGTTTTGCATTTTGTACAGTTACGCCTCTCAGGCCAATACGGTTACCACGTTGAAAAAATCCGTCCATTTCACCATAGCGGTAAGATGCGGATAATTCCAGTTTCTTAGGTAAGCGAAAGTTAAAAGAGAAATCGGCCTTTTTATTTTTTACGGTAAAATCACCTACAATGTCTTTCTCCCAGTAACCGGTGCGGTGTACGTTGTAGGCACGTCCGTCTTTATCGATCACCTGGAGATTGGAGTTGTCCCCGTATTTATTCCATGCATCATTGGCAATGTTATTCACACCACTTAATTGCGGGAAGTCGGGGTTGGCTTTTGATTGCGGAGAAAAGTCGCTGTGATTATCGGCATACCAGTCGGTACCCTGCATGTAGCTCAGGTTCACTTTCCAGGCAAACCAGGAAGAATAAGCCTGTGCATAACGTACAGCCGTTTCCGTTAATAATTTGGCGCCGCCGTCGTCACCTAGGTGGTTAACGGCTACTTTCTGGTATACACTTACACCCTGGTATTGGAAAGGGTTTTTAGTGATGAGGTTAGACATACCATTAATAGCGTTCATACCATAAAGGGCGGAGGATGCGCCGGGTGTTACTTCTACACTGGAGATATCCAGCTCCGTTGGTCCGATAGCGTTACCCAGTGGTACACCCAGTGTAGCCGCCTGGTTGTCCACACCGTCTACGAGCTGCATAAATCGGAAGTTGTTGGGAACATTGAAACCACGGGTATTGAATACTTTGAAAGTTAAACCCGCAGTGGTCATTTGTACACCTTTCAGGTTGCCGAGTGCATCATAAAAAGTGGAAGACGGGGTTTCCTTCAACGCCCGGATATCCAGTTTTTCGATGGCTACCGGGGAACGGAGCAGCTTTTCCTGTTGACGGGAAGCGGATACCACTACTTCATTTACCAGCAGCGATTGTGTGTATAACTGGATGGCCAGTTTGCTGCTGCTGCTTTTTACATCAAATTCCTGTGGCTGATAGCCTATTAATCTGAATACGAGTTTCAGGGGGAATTTAACGTTGGTGGTTACTTCGAAATGGCCCTGGGCGTCTGTTTGTGAGCCAAAAGAAGTGCCTTTAATTTGAACGGAGGCGCCAGGAAGGGCGTTGCCGTGGTCGTCTGTAATAGTGCCTTGAATTACATAAGAGCCGTTGAGCTGTGCCTGTACTAGTACCGGACTGAATACCAATATCGCAAAAAGGTATTTTGCCAGTATAGGTAAGAACTTTTGCATAGTGTTGTTAACATTATAGATTCTGGAAAGATAAAATTGATAAGGGGATGTGTAAACCGTTGTCGTGCCTCAACATCGGTTAGTAATAGCCTGTTTTGTAAAAGTTATTATCATATAGTCTATAGAATTAGTAGACAAATATAATCCGGGTATTTTTCATTTCAAAGCGAATGGGTGTATTTGTTGGAAAATTGCCGTGGTAATGGTTGCAAATACGTCGCAGCAAAAGCTTTAACGCATTGGGAATGAGTGGATACGGGACAGGAGGCTGGGGCGGAATTTTTTTTGAAGGAGCGCGATTTGTTGTCTTTCCCAGGATTATACTTGATTTAGATGATTTTCCAGATTTGTTTTTCAGGATTAAAAAAGATTAGCGAAGATGAATGCGGATACCCACATTGTCTTCGCTAATCTTTTTTAAATCCTATAAAATCAAAAAGTAAAAATCTGGAAAATCATCTAAATCAAGTATAATCCTGGGAAAGACAAAAATTCGCATTAGTCGCATGCATCCAGTATCGAACACGCCGTATGGCCTGCCCTAAAAAAAGAAAGCGTCCGCCAACGGCGAACGCATCTCCCTATAAATATTTATAAAAAATTTAAGCTACATGATCTTTAGCCACCGGCTGCTCTACCTCTTTAGGCTGCATATGTTTTCCGAAAAAACGTTTCTGGAACAACAGAATAGCCACCACACCGGTAGAAATAGCCGCATCCGCTACGTTGAATACCGGGCGGAAGAACACGAAATAATCGCCTCCCTTAAATGGTACCCAATTAGGCAAATAGCCTTCATAGATGGGGAAATACAGCATATCCACTACCCGACCGTGTAAAAAGCTGCCATAGCCGCCGCCGGAAGGCATAAACTTAGCTACTTCATACCCAATACTATCGTTGAAGATGATACCATAAAACATACTGTCTATCAGGTTACCAGCTGCTCCAGCCAGGATCAGGGAACCGCAGATCAGCAGACCGGTACTGTACTTTTCTTTGATGAGTTTTTTCATGTATACAAATCCCACTACTACGGCTACAAGGCGGAACATGGTCAAAAGGATTTTGCCAAAATCGCCTCCAAACTTAAGCCCATAGGCCATTCCTTCGTTCTCAATAAAATGGATCCGGAACCAATTGGGGAAAATCACAAATTCCTGCTGCATAAACATATGCGTTTTGATCCAGAACTTCAGGGTCTGGTCAATGACAAGGATCAGGATAACGATAAATACTACGTGACGATATTTCAACTGATATTAGAATTTTATCAAAAATAATAGTTTATTTCAAAGTCGAAGCCTGCAATATCATTATTCCTGGAAATATACCCTTTTTACCCGCTGTGAAATTCCTGTTAATATTTCATAGGGAATGGTGTCGGCCCAGGCGGAAAGGTCCTGTACGGACAGATCCTGGCCAAAAACGATGACTTCATCCCCTTCTTCCACATCAGGAATATGGGTAACATCCAGCATCAGCATATCCATGGCTACCACCCCAACTACCGGGGCCAGTTTGCCTCTTACCAGCATTTTGCCTACGCCCTGGCCCAATCTTCTTGGATAGCCGTCGGCATAGCCAATACGCACGGTAGCCGTAACGGACGGGCCTTTGGCCACCCATTTGGCGCCATAACCTACCGAGTCACCCGCATCCAGGTGCTTTAACTGTGCCACCGTGGTTTTCAGTGTACTCACGTTACGGAGCTGATCCTGCATACCATTGCTGCTGTCGATACCATACATGCCGATGCCTAACCGCACCATATCCAGCTGTAAATCAGGATGACGCGTAATAGCAGCACTATTGGAAATATGACGGATCACGGTATACCCCAGTGCTTTCTGCAATTCATGGCTCATATCATAAAACAACCGGCCCTGTTGCTGTGTGAAAGCATCTTTCTCCGGATCTTCGCTCGCGGCCAGGTGGCTGAATATGGACTGTACTTTCATTAACGGGCTGGCAGTCAGGATTTGCGCCAGTTCGGCAATTTCACTTTTCACAAAGCCCAGTCTGTGCATGCCTGTGTCCAGCTTAATGTGTACCGGGAAATCTGTTTTGCCCGCGGCGGTCACTTCTTCCATAAACTGCAGTAATATCTGCATGGAATAAATTTCCGGCTCCAGGTTCCAGTGAAGAATGGCATCAAAACTGGCCGGCTCAGGGTTCATCACCATAATAGGCATAGTGATACCTGCCCTCCTTAACTCCACACCTTCATCTGCATAGGCTACCGCGAGGTAGTCCACGCCATGAAACTGCAGGAGGTTGGCGATTTCAAAACTACCACTGCCATAGGAAAATGCTTTCACCATGGCCATGAGCTTTGTATCAGGCTTTAAGAGCGACTGGTACAGCTTTACGTTATGTGAAATAGCGGTCAGGTTAATCTCGAGAATGGTCTGATGCGCTTTTTGTTCCAGCAGTTTACCGATACGTTCAAACTGGAATATGCGGGAACCCTTTAC
>NZ_DATCVJ010000399.1:0-38809 GCF_036566945.1 Chitinophaga sp.
ACAATCATCAAAATCCTGAAAATCCTGAGAAAGACAATCGCCGAAGGCGATCCCCTCCGCTACTCCGCGCACTACAAACGTTTCAGCATAATATGCCGGTATTCCACCTTCATCGGCGGACCAACGTGTACCTGTACGCCCAGTAAGCCTTTTGACTTGCCGTTAACTTTATCATTATCGGTTACATCACTCATCAGCACGTCGTTGATGTAGTGTTGTAAATGGTTACCTCTTACAATAAGATGGCATTTATTCCAGTCTTCACTTTTGATCAGTGTTTTCAGGGAGTCGCTGCTACCCAAAGAACCGGTTACCAGGGCCGCCGTCCAGGCGTTGTTTTTGATGCCATCTCCCAAGGAGGTGGTAGGCGCCGGAATCGTGGTTTTTTGTCCGCGATAGGCGAGGGTAGTGCGTCCACGTTCTTC
Organism: Chitinophaga sp.; assembly: GCF_036566945.1. GTDB lineage: Bacteria > Bacteroidota > Bacteroidia > Chitinophagales > Chitinophagaceae > Chitinophaga. Next base: position 426 of record NZ_DATCVJ010000399.1, read on the forward strand.
GTAGTTCTGGCCGGTGTAGTTGTTGGCGCCATCAATATCTGCCTGATAGCCTTTGAGGGCATTGGGTACATTTTCTACCATCACGCTGCGGTAGTTGATGCCACTGTTGCCGCCATTGGTAATTTTAAACTCACAGGTGAGTTCAAAGTTGGCTGGTTGCCCGCCTTGCCAGATCAGGAAGGTATTGGTTTTGATCAGTGTTTGTGGCGTTACTTCGCCTACCAGGTTACCATTTTCTGCGCGCCAGTGAATACCATCACCTTCCCAGCCTTTTAATGTTTTACCATCAAAGATTTCTACGAAGCCACTATAGTTGCCCATGCTGCTGCTGGTTTGACAGCTGCTGGCGGAAAACAGCGTAGCCGCTGCCACCAGCGGAATAAACAATGTGCGGGTTCTTTTCAGCATAGTTGTTATTTTAAGATGTTTATTTTTCGTGTATCCACGGGAGCCGGGAATGTTTCGTATACCCGTTGTAGATAGTTGTTTTCGTATATCCTCCGGAGACAGATACCTTCGTATATCCACCGGCGATAGTTATGCGGCGTTAGTGTCTTTCCAGGTGCCGCTGTTGGCCGAGTCCAGTACTGCCTGGCAAACTTTCTGTGTTTCGAACGCCTCTTTAAAGGTAGGAGAACAGGGCGCACCGGTTTCCAGGCTTAACAGGAAGTCAGCTACCTGGTGAACGAAAGAATGTTCATAGCCGATGCCCAGTCCCGGTACCCACCATTTATCCATGTAAGGCTGGTCGCCATCCGTTACATGGATGGAGCGCCATCCGCGCAGCGTAGAGTCGTCCGCGTTATCGAAGTATTCCAGGCGGTTTAAATCATGCAGATCCCAGCGGATAGATGCATGTTCGCCATTGATTTCGAACGTATATAAGGCTTTATGTCCGCGGGCGTAACGGGTTGATTCAAAGAGTCCCAGTGAGCCGTTGTTGAAGCGGCACAGGAAGGAACAGGCGTCGTCGATATTCACTTTTTCTACTTTGCCGGTGAGCTGGTGCATGCGTTCTTTCACAAAGGTTTCCGTCATAGCGGTAACCGTGGAAATGCTGCCATTCAGCCATAACGCGGTGTCGATGCAATGGGAGAGCAGATCACCCAACACGCCGGAACCGGCTACATCTGCATCCATACGCCACAAGCCTTCACCACCCTGGGGCAGGTTGGCGTTAATGGTCCAGTCCTGCAGGAAATTGGCGCGGTAGTGAAAAATGCGGCCCAGTTTTCCGGAGTCGATAATTTTTTTGGCTAAGGTAACTGCCGGTAAACGGCGGTAGTTGTACCATACGGTATTGGGCACGCCTGCTTTTTCTATCGCCGTTACCATGCCTTCAGATTCTGCGAGGGTCCGTGCCAGCGGCTTCTCACAAAGGATCATTTTACCAGCGGCGGCAGCAGCGATCGCAATTTCTGCGTGCATATCATTGGGCGTACAGATATCTACGGCATCTATATCTTCTCTGGCCAGTAGTGCTTTCCAGTCGGTTTCTACAGATTCATAGCCCCACTGATCTGCAAAAGCACGGGCTTTACTTTCGGTGCGGGAACATACTGCTTTCAGCACCGGCACATAGGCCAGTTGAGGGAAAAAATTCTTTACACGCAGGTACCCATTGGAATGGGTTCTGCCCATAAAGCCACAGCCTATTAATCCTATCCGCAGTTCTTTCTTTGGTGTCATAGTTGTCACTGATTTTTTTATTGAAAAATCTATTCCTGCCAGCCATGTAGCTCACGTACATTGATCATGGCGGCGAGGATATCATTCCAGGTTTTTGCCTGGGTCATCACGGCATTGGGAAACATACAGCCATCCCAGCAAATATGCCGGAAGGCTTTGGTGAGTTCGCCTTTGTTGTCGCGAAGCCAGTAGCCTGCATCCACGGCGATATTCAATTTGCCGTTGGGATCAGTCGCCAGGCAATGCCGGCCGGTTTTATCGTGCGAACCAGTACCATGTACGGTACCGTCATTTTGTGCCACATGAAAATCTATCGTCCACGGACGCAGCGCATCCGTGAGGGTACGCAGTCCAGCTGCCAGCGCATCCCGGTCTTTCCAGTCAAAATCAACCGGCAGGATCCGGTCTTCCGGACTGTTATACCCCAACAGGTACAGGAAGGTGTGCGACATATCGGCCTGGAAGCCAATATTAGGGCGGTCTACCGCCGATAGGGTATCTACCATCGCTTTCCAGCTATGCATGCCACCCCAGCAGATTTCGCCCTCTGCTGCGAGTTTTTCACCGTAGTCGGCGGCTACATCACAAGCTTCGCGGAATGTTTGTGCAATCAGTTTCGTATTGCCGGCAGGGTCCTGCGCCCAGCTATCAGGAGTACAGGCTGAGTCGATGCGCACAATACCATTGGGACGAATTCCCAGTTCCCGCAGCCGTTGGCCTACATGGCAGGACTTGCGTACCTGCTCCACAAAACGCGCCCGCTCTTCTTTGCTGCCCATGGCGGAACCACCACTGGGAGGCCAGATGGGCGCCACGAGACTTCCGATTTCCAGGTTATAGGAAGCTACTTTATCTACCAGTCTTTTGAGATCGTCGTCGGAACTATCTACGGGTACATGCGGATCAAACAACCCGATGTCGATGCCGTCGAATTTAACACCGTTTACTTCTGCTGCTGCCGTCATTTCCAGCAGGGTGTCAAATGAAATGATGGGTTCGGAACCATCACCTTTTCCTACAATGCCCGGCCAGGTGGCATTGTGGAGCTTAGGATAATTATTATCTTTCATAACGCAGTTTTTTTAAATCAGTAATTACAGCACCAGGTCGGGGTTACCCGGACCGAAATGTTTCAGCATCACGATGGGATCAGTAGCAGAGGTATTCACAATAGTTACCCCTGCTGTAGCTGCTGCTTCGGTGATGAAAAACTCATCATTGGTCAGCTGTCCATAACGGATCAGCGCAGGTGTTTCTATATCCCATACGCCCATTTTACCATGGCCCTGCATGACGATGATACCGTAGGCAGCGGCGTCTTTGATCACCACCGTGGCGCCGGGAGCTACGGTCAATTCCTTGGCACTGAAGGCATCTGATTTATAGCATACCCAGTTCTCCGTATAGCCGTCACCGCTGGCTGCCAGTTTAGGCGGCATGAAACGGTTCTGGAACTGATTGGGGTCTACGTTCAGCTCCCAGTCTATCACATCCATCAGCGCATCATAATCGCCGATGCTTTCTTTGGGCGTGCCGTTCCAGAGCAGTACTTCGGGTACGATCGCTTCGTTTACGAGCGACTGATACATCGCGAAAACGTCGGAGGCTTTTTGTGGCTCGTAAGTGCATAAGCTACCGGGTGCATGCAACAGTCCCGGCGGTACATCCCAGCCGGTGCCGGGTTCCAGGCGGTAAGCCTGAGAGTAGTTGGTGATTTTGTTATCGCCTTTGCTGAAGTTCAAAAGGCATTCTTTGATCTGTTCTTTGGTGGTGCCGGGAGCAATACCCATAAATGTATACGGGAAATCGCCACCGTGGTTATTCAGCTGCGGCGGAAAGTAGTAGGCTTCGGGTTTGCCGGCCTGTCCTATCAGCGCTGCTTTTTCATCGTTGTGGTGAATGTGGTGGGGGAGCGGTCCCATATTGTCAAAGAATTTGGAATACATGGGCCATGCGCCGTATTGATCCCAGAGTCTTTTGCCGATTACTTTATCTTTTAATTCGCTGATGGCATCTTTCAGCAATACCTGTTGGGTGCTGTTGCCATCTTCCACGACTACCATGCTTAAACCCTCATTTTCGCCTGTTAAAGGCCCGTTCTTCGCCGGAGTGGTAGAGGATAGCCAACGTTCGTCGATACCGCCTCTTTCGCCTCCAAGGACGTAATAATCATCCGGGTGTAATTTGATCCGCCGGCCTGGCACACAAAATGATCTGGGTACCCAGTTTGGTGCCAGTCGGAGAATCCCTTGTCCCTGTTCGAGTGCTTTTGCAGCTAAGCTTAATTTTTCCATGGCTTAATAATGTATGGATGTTGAAAGATCAGTTTTAAATTGTTGAATGGCGGCGGGTGTATGCAGCAGGTCTACCTGCAGTTCATAGTGTCGCCGTTCTCCCGGCGCCAGCTGTATCAGCGTACCTTCCTTACGGGCCAGCGCCTGTCCGGTGGGTGGATGAGTACCGGGTTCCAGTCCCATCACATATTCGCCCTTACCCCAGTGTTGCCAGTTGGTGAGCACCGGCAACTGCTGTTTTTTAAAACGCAGGGAAAGTGCCAGCCCTAATGCGGCATTATGTACGCCACAGGTACACCATCCGTTGGCGTTGGCGGCTACATCAATGATAGCAGCTTCTTCTCCGCCACCAGCATGGCTATCCAGCGGAGCTAAACATTTTTTGTAATTATTATCCTGCCGGAAGATGTGATCCGGATTGCCTGCTCTGGAGCGCCAATCACCCTCCCAGCAGATATCTGCACCTTCGTTTACCAGCGGCCAGCCAAAGTTGAAATGGTACAGCAGCATATGCGGGGCGGTAGTATTGCCGCTGTTGATTACTTCATCATGCACGCGGATCCCCGCTTCGCCCAGTGTACCGGAAATAGTACGTTTCAGCAGCAGCTGAGGCCCCAAGGCCTGTACCTGTCGCATGATGCCGGTAATGCTCATCTCCATCTGCCCATTCACCGGGTCGGGTTGGATGATGGAAACGATTTCAGCGGGCGTATTGCTGATAGGGCCATGCAAGCCGCGTTCCCCATACTCATCGGACTCCGGACCGCCTACATGTGACAAACCGCAGGTGGTCATTAATCCACCGCCAAAGGTTTGGAGCCAGTCCAAACCTTTGTCAGTTAATCTTTGCGGTGCGGTAACGCCACCATGACTAATCCATGCCAGGCTATGCTGATTGAAAAAAGCATCTGCAATATCCATCGCACGATCTATCACTACCTTATACCTCAGCCCTGCACCGGTATTGATCCAGGCAATGCGGGTGCCCCTGCCGGGGCCATTGTCCAGCACCGCCGTTTCTATTCCGCCCAGTTGTAAGTGGTTCGATAGCTTATGTTCCCATGCCTGTTTTTGTATAGCCATCCGCGCGTTATTTATCTTCCGAAAAAAAAATATTTATTTTTTTGCCTGCTGAGGTTTCGCAAATATTGCATCCTCTTTGTTACCACCTGCTTTCAGATAAGCCAGCAGATCTCTCAGTTCGTCTTCATTCAAACGGTTGATCAATCCGGGCAGCATCACGGAAACAGTAGAGGTTTTAGTACCGGCTACTTCGCTCTTCTTCAACTCCCGTGTTTCGGTAGTAGCAAAAGGATTCTGGGAAATGATGTATTTATCATTGTCCTGGCTCACCAGACGACCAACTACAGAACCGCCATTCTTCAGTGAGAAAACAGTGGCGCCATACTGATCAGAAATGGTTTTGCTCGGATTAATGATGGCATCCAGGATATCTTTGCTGGAAAAACGTGTACCCAGCTGCGTTAGATCCGGACCAGCCACACCACCTTCACCGCGCATACCATGACAGGAGCTGCACAGGGAAGTGGCAAACATGGCCTTGCCCTGCTCAAAGTTGCGGTTGGTTAATCCACTGTCTACCACCTTCACGGCTTCTTCCAGTTTCCAGTTTCTGCCAGGTCCCTGTGGCTGCGCATATCCCTGGGCCAGGTTACCATTGCTGTTCAGCAAAGAATCACCTGATACCTGGTTGAAATGCGCAAACTCATTTTTCGGTACGTTGGCCAACGCGTTTTTACGCGCGGTGTTAATGAAGCCAATGAAACTATGTCCGCCTTTAAAGGTAAAGGCATGATAGAACCATTGGAAATATTGTTCCTGTAAAGCAGGTGTCCAGCCATTTTTAGCCTGACTTAAAACAGTGGCATACCAGGTTTGCTGTAATGGCGGCATCTTGGAAAGCATACCAGCTATATCCAGCCCGTACTGCGGATTACGCATAATCAGGTCGGCAGATTGCATCGCTGTTTTTTGGGCAGCGGTATCATCTTTTGCCACCGCCAGTAAGGCCATGGTTTTCTCTACTGCATTCGGTGCATCGAGGTATACCAGCACTTTGCTCAGTGACCTGTTGAGATCATTGGTGGCAGCCGGATACTGCGGATCAAGATACTTCGCTACCTGGGCAGATAAAGTGGCATCGGGTTTACCCATGCGCACAAATACCAGCTCAAAGGCACGGAGCAGATCAATCTGTTGGGAAGGCGACAACTGTGCATAGTTGATCGTCATGAGTTGTGGCAACAGCAGCTTCTTCACATCTTCCTTACCCTGACGGGCCAGCGCAATACTGCTCTGGATCAGTGTTTCAGGATCTTTCTCCTGCAATACTTTATTCTGCCACTGACTTACTGGTTGGTTTTCGATGGCGATTCTTGCCGCAAAACGAACAAAGCGATCATCGTTTTTCAGGTAAGGCCATGCAAAATCAACGGCACCTGCTTTAGGCCCACCATGATACGCTTCCAGCTGTTTGCGGATGTTAGCACCTTCCGTAGGCGTAGTCGCAGCCAACGGTTCGTTGCTTTCTTTATTGTCTTTATAATATACACGATACAGATCTGATTCCAGTCTGCGGCCACCGGTCAGAAAATACAGCGCGCCATCAGGACCAATCACACCATCTGTCAACGGCAGCGGTGATCCGGAAAGGAATTCTTCTGCGCTGGCTTTGTAGGAAGCACCTTCAGGCTGCAAATGGATCGCGTAAATAATACCAAAGCTCCAGTCAAATGCAAATAATGATTTGCGGTATTTTTCCGGGAAACGCGCTTTGCCGCCGTAGATCAGGTTAGTAGGAGAGCCCTGGCCTATGTTTAATAACGGAGGTAAATTATCCGGATAGGCGGGAGACCATTTCTCCGTACCCGGGCGCCAGCCGTATTCACTGCCACTGGTTACCTGGCAAATACGGGTAGGACGATACCAGGGGGTGCCAAAATCCCATTCCATATCTGAATCATAGGTGAACATGTCACCCTGATCATTAAACGTAAGGTCAAAAGGATTACGGAAGCCAGAGCTGATCAGTTCCCAGTTGGAACCGGTAGAATCAATATGCGCAATCCATCCGCCATGTGTATTCACCGTATTGTCGTGACCGTTAGGGTCTTTGATCAACGGCAGAATGTTGTCGATGTTCGTGGAGAGCGGATACCGGTAGGTATTCATCTCCGGAATTTTGGTAAAATTACCGGCAATCACATAGATGGATTTTCCGTCGGGTGATAACACAATGCTGTGTGGGCCGTGTTCACCTTCTCCATCCAATGCTTTCAGCTGTGTGATTTTGTCAAATTGATCATCGCCATCCGTGTCCTGCAAACGGTATAAACCGCTGCCTTTGGTGAAGCGGTCATCACTGTTATGGTTCACCATTACATACAAACTGTTGAACGCATACAGTAATCCCTGGGCATAACCCATAGACACTTTCTGGCTGGAAGTATCGTTGCCGATATTCAGCTTTTCAATTTTCAGTTTAGACGAATCTTCCCCTACAGCGGGCAGCTGCAGCCGGTAAAGGAACCCATACTGATCAGACACAATCATACGGCCCTTGTTGTCGAAAGTCATGGATACCCAGGACCCCTGCTTGTTATCGCCGGGACTGTATAATCGCTCTGCCTTGAAATTATCAGGTAATTTCAACGCATCGATTTTCGGATTTCCGGTTCCTTTGTCTTTCGACGTTGAGTCGTTTCCGTTATTGCAGGCCACACCCGTTATTAAAACGGTGGAAATGATTGCCAACAGCCTGAGTGGTCTTTTTCTTAACGCGGTCATAATATATTCTTAAAATGTTCCTGAGATGATACAATTGGCTTGGGTCGTTCACTATAGCTGTAGTAATATAGTGAACGTTTCCACTTTTTTTCTATTTTTTTTACCAGCCGGTATTTTGTTCAAATCCATTCAATCTAATTTCTCTTTCAGGAATCGGATAAAGTAACTGATATGCCTGTATGTTGTAAGATGCCGGGCTGAGTCTGGTCAAACGCTTTTTTTCTTCGATACCATGCGCAGTCATAACAGATACGGCTTTGCCGGTACGGAGCAGCTGGTACCAGCGTTGGTCTTCAAACGCCAGCTCTACCCGTTGTTCATGAAATACGGTATCGCGGAAGGCCGATTGATTTAATGCAGGCAGCGGATCTAAACCAGCGCGCACACGTACCGGGTTGATATATTGTAATGGATCGCCATTGCCCGTTTCGTTGATCGCTTCTGCCAGCATCAGCAATACCTGTGAGTAGCGGTATACCGGCCAGTTTTCATTGGCACGGCCATCGAGCGCATACGGCGGATGATAGAATTTTTTGATGAGCGGTAATTTACCACCAAAGGCAACGGATTCTGCAAAAGCGGTGTTGGTAGGACTATCATACATAAAAATAGACGCATCCTTTCTTTTGTCTTTCGGCTCATACGCATTCACAATACTGGGAGTAGGCATATTGCAACCACCCAGGGTACCATTAAAACCGGTCAGGTCTTTTTTACCGTTACGCGGACCAAAAACAAAAATAAAATTGCTGCTTTCTGTTTCCATACCGGCGTTATACTGCACGGAGAAAACAGATTCTGTATTATTCTTTTTAGCAGGATCAAAATTATCTGCATAATTGTCCACCAGCGAATAATTCAAGCCTACCACCTGTTGCAGGGTGGTTACCGCTTTAGGATAATCTTTCATGGTCATGTACACATCACCGAGCAGTGTTAAAGCGGCGCCTTTGGTGGCTCTGCCCATATCGCTGGCGCCATAGGTGGCAGGCAGGCTGGCGGCTGCATCCGTAGCATCTGCAATGATCTGCGCATATACTTCCGCTACACTGGCTTTTTTAGGCGTGGAAGCCTGCTCCGGGCTGGCCACTTCTTTCACCAATAGTGGCACACCGCCGAAAAGGCGCACGAGGTGAAAGTAGTACAGGGCCCGGAGGAATTTAGCTTCACCGGCGTATTGTTTTTTAGTGGCTTCGTTGGCAAATGGCACCGCATCAATGCGCGTAAGGATCACATTGGATTGCTGGATGTTGTAATACAATTGTGACCAGGTATTATTTATATAGTTATTGCTGTTAGTGGTCAGGAATTCATCAATTTCTTCCCGCTGCTGCGCTCCACGGTCACTTTCATCATATTGGTAATTGGTATTGTCTGCTCTCATTTCAGACATGGCCCAGTAGTCACTGGTATACAGCGTTTGTAATTGGCCATAGGCGCCATTTACGGCACGTAATATCTGCGCTTCGGTGGTGTAATAATTAGACCCGCTGGAAAAAGAGCTGGGTTGTACATCCAGCATACTCGTACATCCATTCAGTGCGATCGCTAAAAGCGCGATTAAAGGTATTTTCGTTTTCATGTTGCTATTCTTTTAGGAACTGAATTAAAAGGAGAGGTTGGCGCCCAGTGAATAAATTCTTGGAACGGGATAACTGGAATAATCGATACCCGGTACCAATGCGCCACTACCGCCTTTACCCATGTAGTTGGTGACTTCCGGATTACCACTGTAGTTGGTAAACAGGATCGCATTTTGTACACTCAGGTATATCCTGGCACTTTGCACAAATCCGAATTTAGGAAGCGAATAACCCAGTGTAATATTTTTCACCCATGCATAGTTGTTTTTCTCTACAGTGAGTGAACTTACGTCTCTGTACATCACCCTGCCACGGCCGGAACCATTGGTGGTAGGCACTTTTCCGTTGCCAGGATTAGACTCTGATCTCCACCTGTCAGCCACATCTTTTCTTACGTTGAAAACACCATCTATATTACCATTGTAATCGTTGGTGGCATGTAAACGATCAGCTCCCATGGAACCTACCACCAATACACGCAGATCAAATTTTTTGTAGTTCAGAATATTGGTTAAGCCCCAGTTGAAGTCCGGATAAGGATTACCAATGATGGCAAAGTCTTCACGCGGATTAATCACGCCATTGCCATTAATATCCTTGAAACGGATATTGCCTGGAATCGCACCCGGGAAAGCCGGTCCTTTATCTACTTCTGCCTGGTTCTGATAAATACCGTCAAATACATATCCGTACAGCATCGCCAGCGGTTTTCCTACCATGCTTACGTTGGTGGGATTGCCTTCACTGGAGTTGCCGGAGTAGATAGGCGCATTATCTGTTCCTAACTGCAGCACTTTGTTACGGTTAAAGGAAATGTTGAAGTTGGTGGTCCAGGTAAATGATTTGGATTCGATGTTGCGGGAAGAAATACCAATTTCCAATCCCTTGTTTTCCATGTCACCCTTGTTTTGTGTTACGGTGGAGAAGCCACTGGATTGTGGTACTTCCACGTTTAACAACAAGTCCTGGGTATTTCTTTTATAGGCGTCGATGGTCAGATAAACGCGGTCTTTCCACAGTCCAACGTCAACGCCTATATTTAATTCCCGCATTTTTTCCCAACCCAATGCAGGGTTGCCCAATGAATTCATGACACGACCACCGGCGAGTGAGCCGCCTAATACATAATCACTGGTACCAATGTTACTCATGTAAGAGTAGTTACCAATATTAAAGTTACCGGAGAAACCATAGGAAGCCCTTAATTTCAGGTCACTGAAAAGACGGGAAGATTTCATGAAGTCCTCCTGTGAAATGCGCCATCCCAGTGCTACAGAAGGGAAAGTACCCCAGCGGTTGTCTGGTCCGAAACGGGAAGAACCATCGCTTCTTACAGTAGCCGTTACCAGGTATTTGTCTTTGTACGCATAGTTGATTCTCGCCAGGTAAGACAACAAAGCCCATTCTGTTTTATCGGTACCGCCAGTGATGGTAGCGGCGCCGTTTAATGTTTTGATATCATCATCGGGGTAGTTGGCGCCATTGAAACCGGCAAATTCTTCTTTTTGTGATTGTATGCTGTAACCGAGTAATCCGGTGAAAGCGTGACCACTATGTGTATTATACTGATAGGTCAGCGTATTTTCGTTTAGCCAGTTCAGGTAGTTACCACTGTTGTAGCCACCGACAGGGATGCTGGGCGGCGCGGTATTGGTGCTGCCAATAGTAGAAGGAACAAAATATTCCCCGCTACCTTCCTGGTAGTCTACGTTAAAAGTAGATTTGAACTTCAGGTTCTTTATAATTTCATATTCTCCATAAGTATTAAAAAGAATACGGGTACTTTTGGATTTGTTGGTAACATCATTCAGGAACATCACCGGATTGGGAAGTCCGAAGGTACCGGGGCTCTGGATATAGGCATTTAAGCTACCATTTGGTTTATAGATGGGTTCAATCGGACTGGCGATGCCAAAGTAGCTGCCACGGCCTTCTCCGGAGGTGTTGCCTTTGCGGGTTGTATAGGAAGGGGCTATGTTAAAGCCTACTTTGAACCTGTCTGAAAGATTCGCATCTACGTTGGCTCTTACAGAAAATCTTTTGTAACCCGAGTTGATAATAACACCATCCTGGTTATAATAACCGGCAGAGATATACGTTCTGATTTTTTCCGTACCGCCGCTTACATTCAGGTTGATATCCTGCATGGGCGCCACGCGGGTAATGGCATCAAACCAGTTGGTGCCTTCACCGATCAGTTCCGGGTGACGATATATTTCCGGAATGTCCGCATCCGTAGGTTCGCGGTGTTCGGTAAAGCGGATATTATCTTCTATGGATTCTTTTCTGAACTGGGCAAACTCTTGGCCGTTCATAAGGTCAGGACGTCCTTTCTGTGGAATCTGTTGCAGGCCGTAGCTGGCGGAGAGCTGCACGGTTGGAATACCGGAGCTGCCCCTTTTGGTAGTAATGAGTACTACGCCGTTGGCGCCTCTGGAACCATAGATAGCGGTGGCGGATGCATCTTTCAATACCGCCATAGATTCTATATCCTGTGGATTGATGGCATTCATCGGATCAGATACCTGGTCGGAAGAAGACGCCAGTGGATAACCATCCACTACATACAGGGGCTGGCTACCGGCACCTACTGCACCAATACCACGTACCTGTACCTGCGGACCGCCACCCGGAATACCGTTGGAGGTACTTACCTGAATACCTGCGATCTGCCCGGCCAACGCCTGGTCAGGACCCGCTACCGGCATATCTTTCACATTTTTCATAGACACAATACCCACAGATCCCGTTACATCCTTTTTTTGCTGGGTACCATAACCTACTACCACTACCTGGTTCAGCAATTTATTGCTGGACTCCAGTTGTACACTGATTTTGGTACGACTACCAACATGAATGGTTTTGGTCACATACCCGATAAAACTAAAAACAAGTGAATCTGTGCTGCCGGCGGAAATAGTATATCTGCCATTGGCATCACTAAATGCGCCCTGGCTACTTCCCTTTACACCAATGGTAACGCTGGGAAGGGCAGAGCCGGCAGCGGCATCAGTTATTTGCCCGGTAATCGTAGTTTTTTGTGCATAGGCAATTGAGCAAATAAAGAGGAGTAATAAGGTGACTCCATAACGTGCAAGACAGGCATATCCTCTACGACAAAGGACGTAAACTTTAATCATAACGAGTGGAATTAGAGTGATGAAACGGCGATTCTTTACGGAAATAAATTTAGGTGAAGAATAATACATTCCTGTCCTGTTGCGTCCTGTACTGTCCTGCACTGTCCTGTTTGAAGGCCGTTGATCCTTGTCTGTATCCTTTGATAATCAGCTATTGCGAATGCCAGGAAAAAGATGTTATTTTCCGCTACCTTACCGATGGCATTTCGCCGACGGCTATACGTTATTTAAATTCTGATCCATGAAAATGAAAAAATTAAGCTGGCCGTTAATGGCTTTGCTCGGCCTGTTGGCCACTTCGGCTTTTGCACAGGATAACACCGATGCAGCAGCTAAGAAAAAGCAACAAGAGGAACTGATGAAACAGGACTGGGCCTGCCTGAAATGTTTCCAGGACGATAATGCGAAAGTAGAAGCCCCTAAAGCCGGCGAAAAACGCGTGGTATTTATGGGGAACTCTATTACTATAGGCTGGAGCCACCTGAACCCAGAGTTCTTTGCCGGTAAACCTTATATCAACAGAGGTATTAGCGGACAAACTACCCCGCAGATGCTGATTCGTTTCCGTCCCGACGTGATTGACCTGCATCCCGCCGTAGTGGTGATCCTGGCCGGTACCAACGATATTGCGTGTAATACCGGTTATACACCTGTTCCCACCATTTTCGGCAACATCGTGTCTATGGCGGAACTGGCGAAGGCGAATGGAATCAAAGTAGTACTCTCTTCTGTACTGCCCGTATACGATTACCCTTGGCGTCCGGGATTGGATCCTGTTACCAAAATTGCAGACCTGAACCAGCGCATTAAAGAATACGCGGCTAAAAACGGCTTCGTATATCTCGACTACTACTCCGCGATGGTGGATGAGCAAAAAGGCCTGCAGAAGGCACTCTGTACCGATGGCGTACATCCTAACAAGGAAGGTTACCTCGTGATGGGGCCACTGGCAGAAAAAGCAATTGCTGCTGCGTTGAAAAAGAAATAAGGCGATTTATTATTTTGAAAAAGTCATCCGGGAACAGCCGTTGCCGCCGGTAAATGAGAAGTAGTACAGTACATTACATAATTTCACTGCGACAATATGTTATTTTTTTGTTGTAGTGTTTTCTGGTTTGAATATTTTCCCTTAATTTCATTACTCACCAAAGAAAAGGAGGTATTCATGCTATCTACAGAATATTCATGGACACCTAAGGTTAATTTAGTTTAACCCAGGCGGCTCCATCAAAGAATCTGTTAACGCTTTGGCGTTAAAGGCATCCTGGCATAGCCGGGATGCCTTTTTCATGGGAGCGGGTATCACGCCGTCTTTTTTCTTGTATAATAATATTTTATATCTTTGTAAGACGAATAAAAAATTGTTTAACCCAAAAAATCAAACTACAAATCATGGCTTTTATTATGGTGGACGTGGAAAGCGACGGGCCTATACCCGGCGATTTTTCTATGATCTCATTCGGCGCTGTACTCGTGAACGAACAGCTCAACCAAACTTTTTACGGTCAGCTGAAACCCGTTTCCGATAAGTATATCCCGGAAGCATTGGCGGTATCGGGTCATACCCGTGAAGAAACATTGACCTTTGAAGATCCCGCAACGGTGATGTTGAATTTTAAGAAATGGATAGCAACGGTTTCTAAAGACCGACCCATTTTTATCAGCGACAACAACGGTTTCGACTGGATGTTTATATGCTGGTACTTTCATCATTTTCTTGGCGAAAATCCTTTTGGCTTCAGCTCTCAGAACCTCGGCAGCTTATACAAAGGGATGATGAAAGATACGTTTACAACGTTCAAGCACCTACGAAAAACAAAGCATACCCATCATCCGGTCGATGATGCGAAAGGTAATGCAGAAGCACTGCTGACAATGAAAAGGGAATTAGGACTCAAGGTGAAATTGTAGAGACAAGCAGCGGTATCGACGCTGCTTGTCCTTCATCGTTATCGCAAACTTTTTACAGGGTTCACCAAACCGGCTTTTATGGCCTGATAAGCAACGGTGATACCGGCTATGACCACAGATACGCCGATTGCAATCAGGAAAGTACCGCCACCAATACTGGTTTGGTAAGCAAAATTATCCAGCCATTTATGCATCACGAACCAGGCCACAGGAGCCGCTATGCAGAAGGAGATAATGATGAGTACAATAAATTCTTTTGCAAAAAGTCCTACAATATTCAATAGCGAAGCCCCCAGTACTTTGCGGATGCCTACTTCTTTCGTGCGTTGCACAGCGGCAAATGCCACCAGACCGTATAATCCCAGGCACCCAATCAATATAGCGAGTGAGGAAAAGAGTTTAAAAGCGGTATAGAGCTTTTGCTCCTGTTTATATAAATTGGCAATATGGTCGTCCAGAAATTCGTATTCAAACTGATCCTCCGTAAACAGCGCAGACCAGGATTTGTCAATGCCAGCAAGGGTATTGCGCATATTGCCCGGCTGTATCCTTACGCATGCCGACCAAAAACGACCGGAGTTGTATTCCAATACGCAGGGTCTTCTTTTTTTATAACGTGACTCACTCTGAAAGTCCTGTACTACACCGGCAATCAACGCTGGCCGGCCATTAACCTGGAAACGTACGCCAATAGCTTTTTCCGGTATTTGCATACCCAGTTTGTGCAGCAGCGTTTCATTGACCAGTACCCGGCGTATGGTATCTGCGTCTGTAAGCTTACGGAGATTTTCACCGGCCAGCAGCCGGATGGAGAACATGCCCAGGTATTGCTCATCAATGGCTTTCATTTCCGTTACATCATCCTTGGTAATACCGGCATCAGGATAGCTGAAAGGCGCGTAATTACTGCCACCTACGGGAGGTCCGGATGCAAACGACAGCTGCTTCACACCGGGATTGGATAGTAATTGTTCCTGTAGAATATCGCGTTTATTTTTGTCAGGTACCCCAAAGGAAACAACGGCATCTTTGCTGAAACCCAGGTCCTGGTTCTGCAGAAAATCCATCTGGTAACCTACAATGAGGGTGCCGGCAATCAGCAGTTGTGAAATGCCGAACTGGGTAGACACTAATATCTTACGTAATCCTAATCCTTTGATAGTGATGCCGGTAGTGCTTTTCAGCGAGGTAACCGGTTCAAAGGCCGATTGCACAAAAGCAGGATAGAGGCCCGCCAAAAGTATAACCGTTACCGTTATGCCGCCCAGCACCAGTATAACAACCGGTTGTGATAGTTGCGCCGCGCTCAGGGCAATGCCCATCCAGGCCGCCACCAGCGGCAGGAAAACGGCTGCCGCAATGGTTCCCAACACCACTGCAATTAATACCAGCAGCGCGGTTTCAGCGAGAAATTGCCGGATCAGCTGCCCACGGTAAGCCCCCAGGACTTTACGTACACCCACTTCTTTTGCACGACGTATAGCCTGTGCCGTAGCCATATTAATAAAGTTGATACAGGCGGTGATGATAATGAATAAGGCCACCATGCCCAGTCCCCAGTAGGTTTCTTTACTCACGGTAGGACTGGCAGGATTTTCCTGGTAACGCTGGTCAAAATGAATTTCTTTTAAGGGCTGTATCAACAGCGATGTTTCGGCAGATATATTTGCGCCCCAGTTTTTGGTAACAAAGCCCGGCATGCGGCGTTCCAGCTGCCGCACATCGTAGTTTTCCGGTAATACAATATAAGCCGTACCGCCATTGATCGAGTAAATACCCGTATGTGCCAGCGCCTCGGCTTTAATGGTTTCGTAGGAAACCAGGAATACAAACGGCTGACTGTTATTGATGGGAGGATCTTTTACCACACCGGTTACTTTCAGGTTATACTGATTCTCCAGGTTGATGACCTGTCCCATAGGATCTTTATCGCCAAAGTATTTGCGGGCAATAGTTTGGGTCAGCACTACTTCATTGGGTTCCGATAAGGCGGTGCGGGGATCTCCGGCCAGCCACGTATAATCGAAGATCTGGAGGAAGGCGGCATCCGCAAAAGCGTAGCCTTTCTCGTTGTACCGTGCCTCACCGGTTTTTACCAATCCATTTCCCTGGTACCAATACTGCGATACCTGCTCCAGTTCCGGGAAATCATTGCGCAAAGCCGGTACCACCAGCAACGATACGCTGGAATTATAGTCCAGCCCATGCATGGTTACCCGGTACGTACGATCGGCTTTTTTGAAAGGGCTATCGTAGCTCAACTCATTCCGCACAATTAAAAATATAATCAGGCAGGCGGCAATACTTAAGGTTAATCCGAATACATTCAGAAAAGTATAGCTGATATTCCGCCGGATGGTTCTTAAGGCTGTTTTTAAATAACTACTGAACATGGAATGCATTTTATGGGCCGGTACAGGAAGGCGCTAACAAAATGCCATTTCTTAAGGTGTTGATTTTCAGTAGATAGGAAAGGGGGGCGTGAAGTTAAATGTCCGTTTTTGAAACCGGGTGTTCAATACTGAACACCCGGCACTACATATCATTTGAGTTTATTCTTTCTCAGGGAGTATTTATAAAAGTCTTCCACTTTTTTCCGCGCCCATGGCGTTTTCCGCAGGAACTTTAAACTGCTTTGTACAGATGGATTGCTGGTAAAACAGTTAATTCTGATTTCTTCTCCCAGCACTTCCCAGCCATAACTTTCGTAGAGATGTGTCACTATTTTCTCCAGTGTAAGCCCGTGCAGCGGATCATTGGATTTTTCTGGTGTTTGCATTTTTTTCCGTTTAATGCCCTAAAGGTACAGAACCTGGATCGAAATACACTAGAGGGAAGCCCGCATGGTCACATAAAACGGTACTTCTATCTGCGCCCTGGAATGATCCAGGATCAGCTGTGCAGCCATTTCCCCCATACATTTAAAGTCGGTGGAAATGGTGGTAATGCCTTTCAGGATGAATTTTTTCAGCGGGGTTTCGTTATAGGAAATCACGCCTACATCTTTCCCTATCTGTAAATTCAGAGATATAATCCGCTCTATCAGCAATACCAGGTCATTTTCCCGAAGGTTAATGTATACATCTCCCGGCTGTATATCTTCTTCTTCAATCTCATTTACTTTCTTACTGTTGAAAGCATAGTTCTGGCAAAACTGCACGAAGCCTTCATATATTTCTTCCGGGTAGTAAGTGTTTTCCGGGTAAATGATTTTCAGGGTATGATACTGCTGTAGCTTATTCCTGGCTTGTTCCAGCGCACCATAAATATCTTCCTGAAAATTTTCATACACCGCACCATACTCGCCGGTTACCCCTTTCAGCTTTTTGTCCAGCAAAATTAATTTCTCTTTGGGAATAGTATTGATCACTTCATCTACATGTTCCCATCGCTCCCGGAAATGTGGCAGGATCACGATATGCGTGTATTCATTGATATTCTGCGACAATAATTTTTTGAACAAACTAAAATCACTGTTATAAATATAAAAGTCGATGTTCGCCTGTTCCCCTAGTTTGTCGGCAAAGGAATCATAGATAATTTTTTTATGTTCACTCAATTTGTTGAACAGGAGTAGTATCTTATACTGCTGATCAAAATTGGTATGTTGTACATAGTAACCTTTGCCCGGAACAGACCCCAGAATTCCCAGGCCTTTCAGGTATTTATAAGCTTTTTCTGCGGTGTCTCTCGATATCTCAAATGCATAGCTGACCTCATTGATAGAAGGTAAGATATCGTCCTGTTGTACTTTCTTGTCTACTATCGCTTTGATAATAGAGTTGGCCAGCTGAAAATATTTTGGCGTGGCGGAGAAATCATCGATGAACAGGTATTTGAAAATCGGATGTTGTTTCATGGCTCAGTTGATATTAGTCACGTGGAATTAGCTGTCAGCAACTTTTCCCGACAATGATAGTAATTTAATTCTACAATTGCTGCAGGATATTGGAAGCATGACAGTCCATGACAGTTTAAAAATATACATGCTTTATTTTTATGAAACATTAGTTTTCCACGTTACAAATTACGATGTCATTATGCAGGCTTTACTGGGCGTTTTGTTCCACTTTATCGGAGGGTTTGCCTCTGGCAGTTTTTATATCCCTTACAAAAAAGTGAAGGGGTGGAGCTGGGAGAGTTACTGGATTGTAGGAGGCGTGTTCTCCTGGCTGGTGGTGCCTCTGGCAGCCGCCTGGCTCACCGTTCCCGGTTTCATGGATATTATCGGCAGCACTGCCGGCCCCGTACTTTTCTGGACATATTTCCTCGGCGTATTATGGGGGATAGGCGGGTTAACCTTTGGCTTATCTATGCGCTACCTGGGCATGTCGCTGGGAATGGCGGTGGCCCTGGGCTTCTGTTCCGCATTTGGTGCACTCATACCACCTGCTTACCGCGGCCTGTTTACCGACGATCCTAATACCCTGGGCGCCATGTTACATACCAGTAAGGGCATGTTTGTACTGCTGGGCGTAGCAGTATGCCTCATCGGCATTGCTATTTGCGGCAGGGCAGGGATGCTCAAGGAAAAGGAACTCTCGCAGGAACAGAAAACGGAAAGCATCCAGGAATTCAATCTCCGTAAAGGATTGGTCGTGGCCATTGTTTCCGGTATCCTCAGCGCCTGCATGAGCTTCGCTATCACTGCGGGCAACAGCATGGGCAAAGCCGCAGTAGCCAACAACGCTAACCCGCTGTTCAAAAACAATGTTATTTTTGTTATTATCATGTTAGGCGGACTCACCACCAATTTCATCTGGTGTATGATCCTCAATAAAAGGAATCAATCTTTCAACGATTATACGAACAAAGAAACCCCGCTGGTAAAGAATTATGTTTTCGCCGCCATCGCCGGCACCACCTGGTTTCTGCAATTCTTTTTCTACGGCATGGGAGAAAGTAAGCTGGGCAACGATGCCAGCTCCTGGATCCTGCATATGGCTTTTATTATCCTGATTTCCGGCATGTGGGGCTTTGTGTTAAAGGAATGGAAAAATGCCAGTAAAAAAACATTCGCTACTATTTCCCTCGGAATATTCACTATTATATTGTCAGTGATCCTGGTGGGATATGGTAATTCATTAGACAATTAACCCGCAGCATTATCGCAATTAAAAACGTTAAAATTATATAGTATGTCTTTAGATGGAACTACCACGCAATTCAGGCATGTCAGTTATTTATGGGATGAAGCCACAGCAGCCGGTATGGCTGGTGACGAAGTAGCCTTGCTGATCTATCGTTCCAACTTGCTGGGAGCCGATCTGCGGCTGACCAACTACGGAGGCGGAAATACCTCCTGCAAAGCCATGGCTAAAGATCCGTTAACAGGTGAGCCCGTAGAAGTCATGTGGGTAAAGGGTTCCGGCGGAGACCTGGGCACACTGAAAAAAAGTGGACTGGCTGCTTTATATGTAGATCGTCTTCGCAGCCTGCAACACATTTACAGAGGGATGGCACATGAAGATGAAATGGTAGAACTGTTTAACCATTGTATTTATGATCTCAGTTCCAAAGCACCTTCTATTGATACCCCCCTGCATGGATTTCTTCCTTTTAAACATATCGATCACCTGCATCCGGATGCCGCCATTGCCATCGCCGCGGCGAAAGACGGTAAAAAGATTACGCAGGAATTATTCAATGGCACTATTGGCTGGGTCCCCTGGCAAAAGCCAGGATTCGATTTGGGCCTGCAACTGAAACAATGTCTCGATGAAAATCCCGGTATCCGTGGTATCATGCTGGGATCACATGGCCTCTTTACCTGGGGCGATACTGCCTACGAAAGCTATATCAATACCCTCGAGGTGATAGAACGCTGCGCGGAATACCTGCAGGCAAACACCGGCCGTCAGAAACCAGTATTTGGAGGCGCTAAAATCGACGCATTGTCGCCGGAAGCGCGGAAGGCCCAGGCGGCTGCATTGGCCCCGATTTTACGGGGTTATTGCTCTTCCAGGCAGAAAATGGTGGGCCACTTCACCGACGACGCCCGTGTACTGGAATTTATTAACTCCCAGGATCTCGACCGGCTGGCCCCACTCGGCACCAGCTGCCCGGATCACTTTTTACGCACCAAAATCAGCCCGCTGGTACTGAACCTCGCCCCGGACGCAAGTCTGGCCGATCTTGCCGCTATCAAAACCGGCCTGTCACCCTTGTTTGAAGCCTACCGGGAAATGTACGCAGCCTACTACAACACCTGCAAACATCCCAACAGCCCGGCCATGCGCGATCCTAACCCCGTAGTGATCCTGTATCCCGGCGTAGGCATGTTCACCTTCGCAAAAGATAAACAAACCGCCAGAGTGGCCGCCGAATTCTATATCAACGCCATTAACGTAATGCGCGGCGCAGAAGCCATTTCTGAATATACCTCCCTGCCAAGACAGGAAGCCTTCAATATTGAATACTGGCTGCTGGAAGAAGCAAAACTACAACGCATGCCCAAACCGAAAGCACTCAGCGGCAGAATTGCCCTGGTCACCGGCAGCGCCGGCGGTATCGGTAAAGCCATCGCTAAAAAGTTTGCAGAAGAAGGCGCCGTGGTAGTGATCAATGATAACGATGCAGAACGACTGGCTTCCGCCACCGCAGAATTTAATAAATTATTTGGGAAAGATGTGTTCGCAGCAGACCTGCTCGATGTAACAGATGCGGCGTCGATCCGTCAGACCTATAACACGGCCGTACTGGCTTTTGGTGGAGTTGACATTATTGTCAATTGCGCTGGACTCTCTATTTCCAAACCATTGGAAGAGCATACGGAAAAAGACTGGGACCTGTTGTATGATGTACTCGTAAAAGGACAGTTCCTCGTTACGCAAACCGGTGTGGAAATTATGCGCAAACAGGATACCGGCGGCGACGTGCTGAACATCGTGAGTAAAAATGCGTTGGTGTCCGGGCCTAATAATGCCGCCTATGGCTCTGCTAAAGCAGCACAACTGCACCTCAGCAGACTCAATGCCGCCGAACTGGGAAAAGATCGTATACGCGTGAACGTAGTCAACCCTGATGCCGTTATTTCCGATAGCAAAATATGGGCAGGCGCCTGGGCAGAAGGCCGCGCCAAAGCATACGGTGTAAAGGTGGAAGAACTACCGGCATTCTACGCTAAACGTACCCTGCTCAATGAAATCATCGTCCCCGAAGATATTGCCAATGCATGTTATGCTTTTGTAAGTGGACTGTTGAATAAAGCCACCGGTAATGTGCTGAACGTAGACGGTGGCGTAGCCATGGCTTTTGTAAGATAAAAACAGTATTTTATCTGCTGTTAAAAAGAGAACGATGCAAATAGAAAAATATAAAATAGACGAACATAATCATTCATTGCTGGCAGCCCACCAGCGCGCATTTGACTATCTCTCCGGAGAAATTGACAATGTGCCGGACCTCGTTCAGCAGTTAAGCGCTTTCCAGGTGGGTATTCCCAGCTGGGCACTCGGTACAGGTGGTACCCGCTTTGGCCGTTTCCCCGGTGGGGGCGAACCCCGCAACCTGGAAGAGAAAATTGGCGACGTTGGATTGCTGCACCAGCTCAATCAATCCAGCGGCTCCATCTCCCTGCATATTCCCTGGGATGTGCCGGACAACCCGGCGCATATCAAAGCAGTGGCGGCGCAGCATGGACTTCGCTTCGATGCCATGAACTCCAACACCTTCCAGGACCAGCCGGGACAAACGCATAGCTATAAATTTGGTTCGCTGCAGCATGTCAATAAAGACGTTCGTAAACAAGCCATTGAGCATAATATTGAAGTGATTCAATATGGTGTGGCACTGGGCTCCGATGCGCTGTCTGTGTGGCTGTCCGATGGCTCCTGTTTTCCCGGCCAGCTGAACTTCCGCCACGCTTTCCAAAATACACTCGAAGGACTGCAGGAAATTTATGCCGCCTTACCAGACGACTGGAAAGTGTTTGTAGAATACAAAGCGGCGGAACCTAATTTTTATTCCACCACGGTAGGCGACTGGGGACAGTCGCTGCTCTATGCCAATAAGCTGGGACCTAAAGCCTATTCCCTCGTGGATCTGGGCCACCACCTGCCCAACGCCAACATCGAACAAATCGTTTCCCTGCTGCTGATGGAAGGTAAATTAGGCGGCTTCCATTTTAATGATTCCAAGTTTGGTGATGATGACCTGACCGTAGGTAGCATCAAGCCTTATCAGCTGTTCCTTATCTTTAATGAACTGGTGGAAGGCATGGATGCGAGAGGCATGAACCACAACACCGACCTGGCCTGGATGATAGACGCTTCGCACAATGTAAAAGATCCGCTGGAAGACCTCCTGCAATCTGTAGAAGCCATCATGATCAGCTATGCGCAGGCGTTGCTGGTAGATCGAAAGAAATTATATGCAGCACAACAAAATAATGATGTGGTAACTGCACAGGAAATATTACAACAAGCATTCCGCACAGACGTTCGTGCATTGGTGGCTGCCGCCAGAATGCAGACAGGTGGCGCGTTGAATCCACTGGCCTTGTATCGCTCAGCCAAAGTAAGGGATCAGCTGATCCGTGAAAGAGGAGTGAGAACCATGGCGACAGGACTGTAATCTTAAAAATATTTATGAGCGAAATTCCCGTTATAGCCATCTTCGATGTTGGTAAAACCAACAAAAAGCTGTTTCTCTTTGATGAACAGTATCGGATCATCTTTGAGCGGACAGCTCGTTTTACGGAAACGGTGGACGAAGATGGAGCGCCCTGCGAAAACCTGGAAAGCCTTCGCCTCTCTGTATTTGATTCATTGAGAGAAGTATTCCGGCGGAAAGACCTGGTGATCAAAGCCATTAACTTTTCTACCTATGGCGCCAGTTTGGTGTACATAGATGAGGAAGGGCGCCCATTGACTCCGCTATATAATTACCTGAAAGAATATCCTGCTGCATTGCAGGAGCAGTTTTACAATAGCTATGGCGGAGAAAAAGCCTTCTCTGTACAAACAGCTTCTCCGGTACTGGGAAGTCTTAATTCCGGAATGCAGTTGTACCGGCTGAAGTATACGCAGCCAGACATTTTTCCGCGCGTGAAATACGCACTGCATTTACCGCAGTACATGAGCTACCTGCTTTCCGGCGTGGCCTGTTCGGATATTACCAGCATCGGATGTCACACTAATTTCTGGGACTTTAAACAAAATAATTATCATGCGTGGGTGAAAAAAGAAGGGCTGCTGGAAAAGCTGGCGCCACTGTTATCTTCCGGAGAAGTAATGCCCGCTGCATTCCCTGGTAATAATTATGCCATCGGTACGGGCCTGCACGATAGCTCGGCTGCATTGATTCCTTACCTGGTGAACTTTCATGAACCGTTTATATTAATTTCTACCGGCACCTGGTGTATCAGCTTCAATCCATTTAACGATACACCACTTACCGATGAAGAACTGGCAGCAGACTGCCTGTGCTACATGACATTCCAGGGCAAGCCGGTAAAGGCTTCCCGTTTGTTTGCCGGTTATGAACATGAGCAGCAGGTAAAACGCATTGCAGCCCATTTTAATCAGCATACCGGTCATTATCGCAATATTGATTTTGATAGCAACATTATTCGCACCTTAAAAGAGCGGAACAAACAGGATCATGCTCTGTTGTCGCCAGATCCAAAGCTGCTACAGGCTTCTGTCTTCGGACAACGCGACCTGCATAGCTTTGCTGATGATACCGAAGCGTATCATCAGCTGATGCTCGATATTGCCCAGCAACAATACATCGCCACTAAAAGGGTCCTCAATGGCTCTGCAGTAAAACGTATATTCGTTGACGGTGGGTTCAGCAAAAATGCCATCTACATGCATTTACTGGCAGCGCTGTTTCCGGAGATAGAAATCTTTGCTGCATCTATGGCGCAGGCTACTGCCATGGGAGCAGCACTGGCCATCCATTCATCGTGGAATAACAAGCCTTTGCCTAACGATCTGATAGCATTGAAATATTATTCGGTGACACATGATGTAACTTTATAAAGATTTTCTTACTATTATGGTGAATAATTAATACTATGCGCGCCCTCTTTATTTCCCTCCTCAGCTTCGTTGCCATCGTTGCCCATGCACAAAATGTAATGCCTTTATATAGCGGTCTTCCGCCGGGCGGTATTGCTTCCCCTGATGAGGAAATAACAGATAAGGATAATAATCGCGCGCTCACCAGCGTACCTACACTCACCGCTTTTCTGCCCCCTAAAGAAAAGGCAACCGGCACGGCGGTGTTGATTTGCCCCGGTGGAGGCTATGCCTGGGTAGTATTGCAAAAAGAAGGGTTGAATATCGCTGAATACTTCGTGAAACAAGGCATTGCCGCTTTCGTACTCAAATACCGTTTACCTTCCGATAAGATCATGACCGATAAAAGCAGTGGCCCGCTGCAGGATGCACAAGAGGCACTGAAAATGATCCGGTCACGTGCCAAAGAATGGAATATCGACAACAAGAGAGTAGGCATCATGGGCTTTTCCGCCGGTGGCCACCTGGCGTCTACGGTAGGAACACATTTTGACCGCCCCGTATTGGCCGCCAATGCAGGGGTAAACCTGCGCCCGGATTTTATGATCCTCGTATACCCGGTGATCAGCATGGAAAAAAATCTCTCTCACGCCGGTTCCCGTACCCGCTTGCTGGGCGAACATCCCGATGAACTAGCCGTGAAATATTATTCCAACGACCGGCAGGTGACGCCGCAAACACCGCCCACACTATTGTTTCATACCGGCGACGATAAGACCGTAGATGTAGACAACACCCTGTTGTTTTACCAGGCATTGCGCCATCAGCACGTACCGGCAGAAATGCATATTTATCCCGAAGGAGATCACGGGTTTGTACTGAAACTACCGATAGACGTATGGATGCAAACCGTGATGAAATGGCTGGGCCGCAGCGATATGCTCAACCCGGATAATCCCTTACTACAGGGAGGTACAGGACAGTTATACTAATACAGTTTTCTATTTTGGGTGAGTTATGCTATTCACTGTGCCGACAGGGACAGGAATACTATGTATAACGGAGAACGCTAAACGAAATTTAATGAATCATTTTATAAAGAGAAAAACAGCTGCGGTAGTTTTACTCTTATCCGCGTCAGCGGCTGTCAGCGCGCAGCAAGCCACTTTACGGCAAGGTTTCGTAACACCACCGGACAGTGTAAAACCAAGTGTATACTGGTATTGGATGAGTGATAATATATCGCAGGAAGGGGTGAAGAAAGATCTGGCAGCCATGGCGAAAGTAGGCATAGGCCGTGCTTTCATTGGCAATATCGGTTATCCGAAAGAAGAAGTACCCTACGGCAAAGTAAAATTGTTTTCAGACGAATGGTGGAAGGTGACCCGCGCAGCGATCAGCACCGCCTCCAAAAATGGAATTGATATAGGCTTGTTCAACAGCCCCGGCTGGAGCCAGAGCGGCGGCCCCTGGATCAAGCCATCCCAATCTATGCGCTACCTTACTGCCGGTGATGAAATAACCGTGCAGGGGCCAAAGCAGCTTTCACAGCCAGCTCCCAACATCCCGGATTTTCAAACTGTAGCCGTGATGGCTTTCCCCGTACCGGCAGACGATGGAGATGATATTGGTAAACATGCGCCTGTGCTGACTTCCAACGCCATTTTCGAACATATAGCGCAACTGGTAGACGGTAATATCACAGCCGAAGTAGCTGTCACAACACCCGTGAACCGACCTACTCCTGTGAACATAGATATGGAGGTGACCTCAGATTTCACCGCCAGAAGCCTGATTATTTATCCCGCTGCACGCCCCTTCAGAGCACAGTTCGAGTTGCAGGTAAAAGAAAATAATACCTGGCGTAGTGTAAAAATATTTGAACTGGATCGTAGTAATCCTGCGCTCAATGTAGGTTTTAAACCTTATGCCCCGGTAGCAGTGTCGTTTAAAGCCACTACTGGTAAGCAGTTCCGGCTGCTGATCAGTGAGGGACATCCGGCACTGGCGGAAATAAAATTGTCTGCCGCCCCACGTATAGAGCGTTTTGAGGAAAAGCAGCTGGCTAAAATGTTCCAGACGCCATTGCCTTTATGGAACGAATACCAATGGCCACAACAGCCGGAGGCCGATGGCGGAGGGATGATTATTGATCCCACTAAAGTCATTCATCTCACTAAAAATTTACTGCCCAACGGCACCCTGAGCTGGACCGTGCCTGCGGGCAACTGGATAGTAGTGCGCTATGGCATGCTACCCACGGGCGTTACCAACAGTCCTGCCTCTAAAGAAGGCACAGGGCTGGAAATAGATAAGATCAGCGATACCTGGTCACAACATCACTACGATTCCTTTGTGGGCAAAATCCGCAACAGCATACCCGCTGCAGAACGTACTGCCCTGAAATGGGTAGTAGCAGATAGTTACGAAACCGGTTCTCAAAACTGGACCGACGATATGGCCGCAGACTTTGTGCAAACATATGGCTATGACCCTTTGCCATGGCTGCCTGTATTATCCGGCAGGGTAGTGGGCACCGCGGACCAGTCGGACCGTTTCCTCTGGGACCTGCGCCGCCTCGTAGCAGATCGCGTTGCCTATAAATATGTGGCTGGCCTGCGTAAAGCCAGTCATAAAGACGGCCTGAAATTATGGCTGGAAAACTACGGCCACTGGGGCTTTCCATCAGAGTTCCTTAAGTACGGCGGACAGTCGGATGAAATTGGCGGTGAATTCTGGAATGAAGGTACTTTGGGAGATATTGAATGCCGCGCCGCTTCTTCCGCTGCGCACATCTACGGCAAAACAAAAGTGGCGGCGGAATCTTTCACCGCTGGCGGACAAACATTTGTGCGCTATCCGGCCCTGCTGAAACGCCGCGGCGACTGGTCGTTCACCGAAGGGATCAATCATACACTCCTGCATGTTTTTATTACACAACCTTATGAAGACCTGAACCCCGGTGTGAACGCGGGTTTTGGCACAGAGTTTAACCGTAAGAACACCTGGTTTTACCAGGGCAAAGCTTTTGTAGATTATATCAGGAGATGTAACTACCTCCTGCAACAAGGCAAACCCGTAAATGATGTCGCCTATTTCATCGGAGAAGATGCACCTAAGATGACCGGTATCAGGAATCCCGAATTGCCCAAAGGCTACTCCTATGATTACATCAATGCAGAAGTAATCATGACCCGCCTGCAGGTAAGAGCCGGCAAACTGGTGCTGCCGTCCGGCATGAATTATCGCTTGCTGGTGCTACCTCAGCTGGAAACCATGCGGCCGGAGCTGCTGGAAAAAATAGCACAGCTGGTAAAACAAGGCGCTACCATTTTAGGGCCGGCACCACAACGCTCGCCCAGCTTACAACACTATCCCGCAGCAGATGTACGGGTGCAGCAGTTGGCCACGGAGCTGTGGGGCAACGATCATGCACAACAACATCCTTATGGTAAAGGGCAGGTACTCAGCGGTATGAATATGGAACAGGCCTTGAACACGTTGTCGTTAACCGCCGATGTGGCCAATCTGCCGGCATCCGCGCTCTATGCGCATCGCACCACACCGGAAGGAGAAATATATTTTATTACCAACCAGGCAGCTACTACTACCACGTTGTCGCCGGCTTTCCGCGTAAGCGGCAAACAACCGGAATGGTGGAACGCCGTTACCGGTGAAATCCGTGATCTGCCAGTCTTTACGATGCAGAATGAAAATACCGTAGTGCCGTTAACGTTAGCGCCTTATGAAAGTGGCTTTGTCTTGTTCCGTAAAAAAGCAACGACCACTAACATCAGTAAAGCTAACTTCCCGGAATCAACCATATTGCAGGAATTGAAAGCCCCGTGGCAGGTGCGTTTTGATACCGCCCAACGAGGCCCTGCCCAGCCGGTAGTATTCGATCAGCTGACCGACTGGAGCAGTCATCCGAATGAACAAATCCGCAACTATTCCGGTACAGCGGTATACGAAACTACTTTTAAGGCAGATGTAATACCCACGGGATCCAGGCTATACCTGGATTTGGGCAATGTGAGTGTGATGGCTACGGTGAAACTGAATGGCGTAGCATTGGGTACCGTATGGACCGCACCTTATCGCGTCAATGTAAAAGATGCACTGAAAAAGGGAACGAACAAACTGGAAATAGCCGTGGTCAACACCTGGGTAAACCGACTGATAGGAGATAGTAAACTGCCGGCGGCGTCGCGTAAAACATGGAGTAACGTGAACCCCTATACGCCGGAATCCGGGTATCAGTCGGCAGGGTTACTAGGCCCTGTTAGATTGACTGCTGTAAAGTATTAATTTCACCAACATGAATTGTACCACATGAAAATATATACCTTGTTGCTGCCGTTAAGTATGTTGCTGCTGAGTGAAATGCCCGCCCAGGCACAGTTGCCGCCGGTGTTTGACAGCAGTCGCATGGCCACGGTTCAAACAACACCTACCGTGCGGCGGTATCTGTCTCCCGAAAAAATTATATGGCAAACAGATAATACGGGCAGCAGCATTACCAACGCAGCACGCTTCCTCTTACCCGGCAACGGACAGGCGGACCTGGCCAATCAAAATATGTGTGTGCTGAAAAGCACGGCCACAGAGCATCCCGGCATCCTATTCGACTTTGGGAAAGAGCTGCACGGTGGTTTGCAACTGGTGACCGGCATGTTTAAAAGTGGAAAGCCTGTGAAGCTGCGGGTACGCTTCGGTGAATCCGTCAGCGAAGCAATGAGCGATATTGAGCCAGGTAAAAATGCGACTAACGACCACGCCATCCGTGATATGATCGTAGAAGTGCCGTGGTTGGGTAAACTGGAAGTGGGCAATACCGGTTTCCGCTTTGTGCGCATCGATCTGTTGGACGACAATGCCGAGCTGCAACTCAAAGAAGTAAGGGCCATTTTCATTTACAGAGACCTGCCTTACCTCGGCTCCTTCAAGTGCAGCGATGACCTGCTCAACCAGATCTGGATGACCGGCGCCTATACTGTTCACCTCAACATGCAGGACTATTTATGGGATGGCATTAAGCGCGACCGCCTCGTGTGGATTGGCGACATGCACCCCGAAACGTCTACCATCAGCGCGGTGTTTGGGTATAATGACGTAGTTCCTAAAAGCCTGGACCTGTCACGCGATATTACCCCGCTGCCACAATACATGAATGGCATGGTATCGTATTCTATGTGGTGGGTGCTTATTCAGCGCGACTGGTACCTGCATACCGGCAATCTTGATTATCTGAAACAACAGGCCGGTTATCTGAAAGGCTTGCTGGATCATTTGTCTAAGAAAATCGACGATAATAACAGCGAGGACTTACAGGATGGTACCCGTTTCCTGGACTGGCCTTCCAGCGAAAATAAAGCGGGTATACACGCAGGCTTACAAGCCATGATGATCATGACGCTTAATGCCGGCGCGGCACTCAGCAAGGTGTTGAACGATGACGCCAGCGTAAAAAAATGCGAAGCTGCTATCGCCCGCCTCAAAAAAAATGTGCCGGACGCTAATGGCTCTAAACAGGCCGCTGCCTTACTCGCCTTGTCGGGCCTGGTGCCTGCCGAAAAAATCAACCACGATATTTTATCCGTAGGCGGTGTAAAAGATTATTCCACTTTTTATGGTTACTATATGTTGCAGGCAAAAGCCAAAGCCGGCGACTACCAGGGAGGGCTAAACGATATTCGTACTTATTGGGGGGCCATGCTTAAACTGGGAGCTACCACCTTCTGGGAAGACTTTAACATGGACTGGCTGCACAATGCGTCCCGCATTGATACGTTGGTACAACCCGGACAAAAAGATATTCATGGTGATTATGGTGCTTACTGTTATAAAGGTTTCCGTCATAGTTTATGCCATGGCTGGGCATCCGGTCCTACGCCATGGTTAACAGAACATGTATTGGGCATCTCCGTAGTGGTCCCGGGTTGTAAAGTGATTAAAGTAGTGCCGCATTTGGGAGATCTGCAATTTGCAGAAGGTACTTTTCCTACGCCTTATGGTGTGGTAACGGTGAAGCATACACGCCTGGCAAATGGAAAAATTAAATCAGATATTAAAGCACCGGCGCAGGTGAAAATTATCAGGGAGTAAACTTTTTTTCTCAACGTGGTCTAAGGCAGCTTCCGGTTATCGGAGCTGCTTTTTCTATGCAGGTATAAACTCGCTCAAATCCACATCCCGTATATCAAAATCTTTCTTATGCCGGATAATATCCGGATGTAGGTATAGCTTGTAATCCTTGATCACAAAGGGATTGTCAGGATCCGTTTCGTCCGGATTGGCATCACTGATCTTCAACGTTTGTTTAATTTCTTTCAACGCATTTTGTAGCCGGACGGCATTGAGCTGGGCGAGTGGCAGCTGCCATTGAAACTGGTGCGTATGATCAATGGATATAGGTACCCAAACGCTTTTAGAGGTAGAAACGTTGAGGTCTCTGTCAAAAAAAAGCACATCTTCTATGGTGATCAGATCGGCCTGTATACCGGCTTCTCCATTGGGAAGCATCACTTTGCCATAGCCGCCGATGCTGAAAATACTTAGCGCGTTTTTTCCTGCCAGCACCGCTTTCAGATTCGCCATAAAGTCAGGGAGGTTGTCTCCCGGTATAGCGATAATATCGTCTAAACGTATATACGTAGGCGTGAGTAGATCGTATTTAATGGTGATCGCGAGTACCCGTTCAAGATCTTCAAATACCGTATCGGGTATTGGCGCACCTTTTTGCAGGGCTTGTATTGTTGGATATCCTTCAGGGGCATCGTCATAAAAATACCAGGTATTATGATAGCCACTATCCGGGAAATCAACATGTTCCATAATGAGGTGAGTTTGGTGAAGGGCAAGAGAACAAATATAGTGTTTTTGCCGCTGGGTACCTCATTGGGATAACAATACCCGCAGCGCCCTGTTAAGCTCGCCCACTTTGGCTCCCAGTGGTGCAAAGAAGTCTTTGTCGAACTTTTCCACTACTTTTATCGCCTGCCGGGTCACTTTTTCGCCGGCTTCTGTTAAGGCAACGGTTTTTGCCCGGGTATCGGTGGCATGTTCCTTTCTTTGCAGCAATCCTTTGGTCTGCAAGGTGCGCAATACCGTGGAGGTGGTCATCGGATCTATTTTGGAATGTGCAGAGAGAAGAATTTGGGTCACCGGTTCATTTTGCTGCATCAGCCATAGCGTACTGGCTAACAGCACAAACTGGGAATGCGTCAGATCATATTTTTCCAGGGCTTTCCTGATCTCTCTTTGCCATAAGCTGGTCACCTGCCACAACAGAAAGCCCGGACTATCCTCCGCCGCTGCTACACTAAAAGCATTATCGTCTTTTTTCATCGCGCTTTTTTTTGCAAAAATAATTATAGTTTACTGGCTACCCGCACCTGGTTTTGCATTTCTTCGGGTAAATGGTTAACGATGTCCTGCGCTACTATTTTCTTCCATAAAAAGCCCAGTACACCGGATACTGTCATGGTAACGGTCAGCTTCAATCCTTCAGGGGTATCTTCAAAAGTATGCTCACCGTACATTTTGGCTAAAGGGAAGTGGGTGAGATCCACAAATTTTTTGTTGGGAATGGTTTCATACAATTCGATTTTGATTTTGGGGCCTTTCTTAGGTTTCAGCAGGAAATGATTGCCCTTTTCAAATGCGCCGTCCAGTTTGGCATATTCAATACCATTGTCCCAGGTATGCCAGTTGTTAACGTCTGCAAACAGCTTCCACATTTGTTCTTTGGTAGCTTCTTTAGTAACGAGGGTGTGAGATTGTGACCACATAAAATTTGTTTTTTAGAATGAATAATTATTTTATAAGTGCAAATATAATAAGTGTACTTATTATAGCAAAATAAATTATTACAAGATAAGTAGACGAGAGGCTACTTAAACCTGCGGATGCTCCCAGGGCCCCCGGTAGGGTCGCTGTAAAAGTGCTGTAGCAGCGGGATCGCCGGTAATAATTCTTTTGTGTGGATCATATACCACCGGTCTGCCGGTTTGCAGGGAAATATTAGCGAGAATACAGCTGGCAGTGGAAATATGTCCTTCTTCGATATCCGCTACCGGCCTGCCGCCATTTTTAATAGCTCCCAGGAAATTAAGCATATGCAGCCGCGTGGCGGGAGCCGCATTCAGCTCTATGGCCGGTTCGGTCACATCTTCCGGGTATTTCTCTTTTTCATACACCACATCTTTATGGATAGGGGTACCATTACCCTCGGGTATAAAGTCGTAAGACATGGTGCTGGCGGCGAGGGTACCTTTTTCTCCGTACAACTTAAACGACCAGGGATATTTGGGATCTGCCGGGGTGCCCCAGCTACGGTGCTGCCATACACAGTTAAGTCCATCGTACTCGAAAATGGCCGATTGGGTATCGGTAATATTTGATTTGCCTTCTTTCTGTACATAGATGCCGCCGGTAGAACTGATGCGCGTAGGCCAGCCCAGTTGCAGCATCCAGCGTACGGTGTCGAACATATGCACGCACATATCGCCCATAATACCGTTGCCATATTCCATAAAGGTGCGCCACCAGCGTACATGTGGTATGCCGTCGTAAGGCCGCAGGGGAGCGGGGCCTGTCCACATGTCGTAATCAAAATAGTCTGGTACTGCCTGCACTGGCGGGTTGCCATTGTTACGCATATGATAGTAGCAGCACATTTCTACATGAGATACCTTCCCCAATAATCCGGCATCTACAATATTCTTTTTGGCATCAATCAGGTGAGGGGTACTTTTCCGTTGCGTACCTACCTGTACCACCCGGTTGTATTTACGCGCAGCGGCTACCATGGCTTCTCCCTCTATTACATCTACACTGATAGGCTTTTGTACATACACATGCGCACCTGCCTGGAGGGCTGCTATCGTTTGTAAGGCATGCCAGTGATCCGGCGTACCTATCAGCACAATGTCCAGCTCATTTTCAGACAACAACTTGCGGTAATCGGTGTACAGCCGGGGCATGGCGCCGGAAGCCTGCCGTTTACGCACCATTTCGCCGGCAGCCTGCAGCATATTTTTATCTGCATCGCACAAGGCCACCACCTTTACCGGGGCTACCTGTATCAGGCGGAATAAATCACTTTTTCCATACCAGCCGGTGCCTATCAGGGCCACCCGGTAAGGTTTGTCAGGATTAATAAAATCAAGTGCGCTGGCGCCTATCGCGGAAAGTGCGAGGGTAGCCGTGGCCCCTTTCAGAAAGCGGCGACGGTTAATGTTGAACTGGTCCATGTCGTGGAATTAATGAAGCAAAAAATAGGTTTCCTGTTCAGCAGGAAGATAGTTTAACCAGTAAGAAAGATAATAATTCAGGCGAAGAAATTATAGCCTACGGATAATATTAATAATATCAGCTCCTGTCCGTTGAATTCTTTTCTGAGGATAGCCAGGGCTTTACCAATATGTTTTTCTACGGTGTTAACGGAGATGCCTAATCGTTCGGCAATCCCTTTATTGGTCAGCAGTTCAAAGCGGCTTAGTTCAAATACTTCCCGGCATTTTTCCGGCATCTGTGCCAGCGTTTGCCGGAAGCGCATTTCAAGTGCCTTACCATCAATAGTGGGTTGTATAATATTATGGGGCACCTGGATCGCCGCAATGTTGGCGTGATGCGCTTCATGAATCAGCTGGTTGCGGAATTCATTGAGGATACGGTTTTTCAAGCTGGTGAGCAGATACGGCTTTACCGGCTGCCGGACGTCCAGCAAATGCCTCCGCTCATAAAAACGAACAAATACTTCCTGTACAGCATCGTCTGCGGCAGCTTTGGAGGGGAGCCTCTTGTAAGCAGTGCGGTACATCACATCTATGTAACGTTGGTACAGTGTTTTGAATGCGGCTTCATCATCCTGCTTCATGGCTGTTAGCAGGCGTTCATCAGGTAAGTCGGCATATATCACGTTAAAATCAGTCATTAGTCACGTACAGGTTACAGGTTCACGCATGAAAAGTATTTAAAAAAAATGAGAAATGGAATTATTGCTGATTTCCATCTCCCTAAAAAAAAATTTCATTTGGAATGGCGGTAAAGTAATCCTGATGTGTTTACATAGAAAGACATCCACCTTATGAACGCAAAAAAATTGGCCGACCTCCTGCAAAAATACCAGGACGGCCAGTGTACGGAAGAGGAGCGTTACCTCATTGAGAAGTTCTATCAGGGCTTCGATGCCGATGAGGATACTTTGCCTGGCAGCAACAGCATGCAGCCAGCTTATGATGCGCTGTACGAGCAGGTTTTAAGTAAGATAAAAGAACGGCCGGTAACGATAAAAAGATCATTTCCATACCGCCGGCTGGCCACTGCCGCCGCTGTACTGCTGCTATGTGGGGCCGCTACTGCCTGGTTTTTCCTGCCGGAAAAGAAGGCGGAGAAAATGGCTGTCGCCAACAAAACGGAGAAGGCAAAGAAGCGCTTTATCAAACTGTCGGACGGCAGCTCGGTACTGTTGAACGCACAGAGTGAATTAAAATATCCGCCGGTATTCGCAGGCGATACCCGCGAAGTATATCTCAGCGGGGAAGCGTACTTCGATGTTACCGCCAACAGCCGGCAGCCGTTTATTGTGCATACCGGTAAAGTGGCCACCACCGTGTTGGGCACCGTGTTTAACGTAAAGGCATTACCCGGCGATAAAGCAGTCACGGTGACCGTAGAACAGGGAAAGGTAAGGGTAGAAGCCAATGGTAAACCACTGGGTGTGATAGGATCTAACCAGCAGATCGCCGTGAATCAAAGCGTTGCCGGCTATGAGAAAAATGATACGGTGAATGTACTGCCGGTAATGAACTGGGTAAAAGAAGACCTGGTATTTAATAACGTGACGTACGAGGAAGCGGCTAAAGTGCTGACGGAGCAATATGGTATCACGGTGGTGTTTCACCAGTCCCATCTGCAGCATTGCCGGTTTACCACCTCCTTTAAAAATCAATCATCACTGGAAGATATCCTGACGGTACTCTGTGCATTTAATCAGTCGACCTACCGGATCAAAGATAGTATCGTGACCATCAGTGGAGGAAATTGTCAATAATAATTTAAAAGAACAGATATGCCACCATCATTACCTATATGCTAAAAAAGCAACCCTGGCTGCTACCAGGATTGCTTAACAGGTCTTAAATACTTATGTAGAACACTTAAAACCAATTGCAATTTATGCAAAAATTTACTCTTTTGCCTGGTGCAAAAGCGCAGGGTCATGCCCCGTGCCTGCACAGGAAAGTGGTTATCAACCAACGAACACTGCACCTTTTTATGAGATTAAATGTAATTGCTGCCGTCATTACCTTTACCAGCACACAATTGCTGATGGCAGCTCCCGGCAAGGGGCAAACCATGGATAAGGCTACGGTTACACTCAATGTACAGCATGAGTCGCTGAAAGCGGCCCTGTCACGCATTGAACGCCAGAAAGAAGTACGTTTTATTTATAGCCAGGAACAGGTGGCTGCTTTCAACGATATCAGTATCCCTAAAGGTACCCGTACTATCGGAGAACAACTGGACCTGCTGCTGGCCGGAACTTCCCTGCGCTACCGCGTGGTGAACGATCACTTTATTATTTATAACCCGTCAGGCGAAACACCCGCCACCACCGGCACTGAAACAGTGGTCAAGGAAGAAGGCGTTATTCGTGGTAAGATAACGGATGCCAAAGGCGACCCTGTTGTAGGCGCAACAGTACATGTGTCTGGCACTACCTATGGCAGCACTACCAATGCGGAAGGCGTATTCGTCATCAAAGGATTGAAAGAAGGTAGTTACACTATTACTGCTTCTTCCATTGGTTTTGAGAAAAACAGTAAGACGGTTACTCTCAGCGGTAAAGAAGCGATCGTAAACCTGTCCTTACCCGATGGCCTTAACCCACTCAATGAAGTGGTGGTAGTGGCCTATGGTACCCAGAAACGCTCCAGCTTCACCGGTTCTGCCGCCACCCTGAAAGCAGAAGCCTTTGAAGGCTCTCCCCGCGCTTCTGTACAGGAAAACCTGCAGGGAAATGTAGCCGGCGTGATGGCCAGCAATGGTACCGGCCAGCCAGGCGCTGCACCGGATATCCGCGTAAGAGGCGTAGGCTCTGTGAACGCAGGCAGCTCACCCTTGTATGTGGTAGATGGTATTCCACTCGCCGCCACCAGCGTAAGCAGCCTGAATAATGCCGACATTGAAAGCTTTACCGTATTGAAAGATGCAGCGGCTGCCTCTATCTATGGCTCTCGTGCCGCAAATGGGGTAATACTGATCACCACTAAAAAAGGAAAAAGCGGCAAAACAAAATTCAACGCTTCCTCTCAGTTTGGATTCAATAAAGTAACGCTGAATAAAGATCTCTACCCACTCAATACCACTGAAATGCTGGAGTTGTTGAGAGAAGGCGTAAAAAATGCCGGTAAAGATGAAGCCTACTTTCAGTCGGAACTTAAAACCGCTGGTATTGATACAACTGTTAATACAGACTGGTTTGATGTGCTGACCCGCAATGGCCAGTTCCAGCAATATGATCTCTCCGCCAGCGGTGGTACCGATAAAACAACTTTCTATGGTTCCGGTAGTTACTACACCAGCAAAGCCGCCCTGGAAGGAAGTGAGTTTAAACGCGCTACGGGTAACTTTAAATTAAGCAATAAGGCTACTGATAAATTATCTTTCAAAATAGGACTGCAACTGAGTTATCGTCAGCGCCGTGATCAACCGGATGAAGGCTCCAATGGCAACCCGGTGCGGATGTACAAACGCTATATGCCCTGGCTGCGCGTGTATAATGCAGATGGAAGCTATGATGTGAGCTACCTGAATAAATACAACCCGCTGGCAGTAGTAAGAGAAAACTGGAACATCCGCTCCGACTACGGCGCCGTAGGAAATGCCAGCGCAAAATATGACTTCACAAAATCACTCAGCCTGGAAAATCAGTCCAGCATCGATTTTAATTACAACGATATACAACTGTTTTACAAAAGCGGCATCGGTACTGCACGTACCAATGGAGGAGAAGCCACTTACTCAACTTATAAAACATTCAATTGGGTAAATACCAGTATTCTCCGTTTCAATAAAGACTTTGGCGAACATGGGGTAAACGCTTACCTGGGCTATGAAGCACAGCAGGTAAGTGCAGGTGGCAACAGTGCCTCCGTGCAAAATTTTCTGCCGGGCAGCTATACCATGGACAACGCGGCGATTGCCACTGCAGCAGGATCGAATGTAACTGGTAATTCACTCAATTCATTTTTTGCCAACGCCGGATATAATTTTAAATCCCGCTATTACCTCAGTGCCTCTGTACGCCGTGATGGATCTTCCCGTTTCGGAACGGAAAAGAAATTTGGTAACTTCTGGTCGGTAGGCGCTTCCTGGAATATGGCAGATGAAGCATTTATGAAATCGGTGCGTGCCATGTCTGAGCTTCGTCTCCGTACCAGCTACGGTGTAAACGGTAACCAGGATATCGGAAACTTTGTTTCCCGTGCCTTGTATAGCAACACCGACTATAACCAGAATCCCGGCTACTATTTTTCACAATTTGGCAATACCAGCCTGACCTGGGAAAAGAATAAACCATTTAACGTAGGACTGGACTTTGGTGTGCTGGCCAATCGTATCACCGGTACCATAGAATACTATACCCGTAAAACAACGGATCTGTTGCTGGATATGCCAATTTCTGCTACCAATGGCCTCAGCAGCCTGTACTCCAATGTGGGCGAAATGAAAAACAGCGGATGGGAATTCCAGATAAATACACAGAATATCGTATCCCGCAACCAGGGCTTTGCGTGGAATACCAGCTTTAATATTTCTACTTTAAAGAATGAAGTCACGGCGTTGAACAGTCCTATTATTTCTGGTTATTATGATCGTCATGTTGGCGGCGATTTTTACCAGCTCTATATGAAAGGATATGCCGGCGTTGATCCACAGAATGGAGAATCACTTTGGTATACCGACGCAACTAAAACCAAAACGACC
>NZ_DATCVJ010000400.1:0-5425 GCF_036566945.1 Chitinophaga sp.
AAAATTACCGCCGTAGGTACCAGACAACAGGTGAAGATACCGGCACATATGCCTGTACTGGATTGTACCGGTTTAGTGCTGACAGCCGGCTTCTGGAACAGCCATGTACACTTTATTGAACCTAAATGGAATCATGCGGATAGTTTGCCGGTGGCCGTGCTCAACAAACAACTGAACAGCATGGTCAACAGCTATGGCTTCACGCACGTATTTGACCTGGCTTCCCTGGACTTTCCCAACCTGCTGGCACTAAGGGCCAGGATCAATTCCGGCGAGGTAAATGGCCCGGCTATCCTGGCAGTAGGCGTGCCTTTCGTGCCGCCAAACGGAAGTCCTTTTTATATACAACCGCTGAAGCTCCCGGAAATCAGTACACCGGAAGCAGCAGTAGCGTATGTAACAAAGCAGCTCCAGTCAGGTGCTGATGGGATCAAGGTCTGGTCGGCTTCTCCCGACGGACAACATCAGATCATACCTATGCCACTGGACATATTGAAGGCGGCCAGCACCACGGCTCATAAATGGCATAAACCTGTGTTTGCACATCCCACGGCCGATACCGGATTACGTATAGCTATTGCCGGTGGCGTGGACATTCTGGCCCATGTGGCGCCCGATGGCTATCGCGGCTGGACGGATAAAGAAGTGGAATTGATACGGCAACATCATATGGCGGTTATCCCTACCCTCAAACTTTTCAAATGGGAATTGGAACGAAAAAATATTGAGGCCGCCACCAATCCGCTGATGACAACGGCACTGCAACAACTGGGTGTTTTCGCGAAAGACGGTGGTGAAATATTGTTTGGAACAGATGTAGGCTACGTGCCGGATTACAGCACCACCGATGAATTCATATTGTTGTCTCAGGCCGGACTAAACTTTGATCAGATTCTCACGGCACTAACGACAGCGCCTGCACGTAGATTTGGTATGGCGCAACACAGCGGCCGTATTGCCAAAGGCATGGACGCAGATATCGTTTTACTGAAAGCGGACCCACATACTGATAGTCGTCATTTTTCAGATGTAGCCTACACAATCCGTAATGGAAAAATTATTTATGATAGTAAGCAGATGGGGGACCATTAATCCCCTGCTGCTTATTGAAAAGATTTCAGGAGATTATCTTTGTAAGCAGGAGATACTTCTACAGCGGTACCGTCGTTCAGGCTCACGTAACCACCGGCGCCTTTGTGGTAGGACTGTACGAAATGAATATTGATGATATGCGATTTATGCACCCGTACAAAGGGATGTGGCAACATCTCGGAGAAGTACTTCAGAAAACGGCATACCATTTTTTTGCTGCCGTTGGTGAGATAGACGTCGGTAAAATTACCATTTCCTTTGAGTCGTACAATTTCCCCCATCTTCACCACATCAAATCCGTCGAGGGTAGGTAAAATCACCTGCTGCATACCGGGATTGCTTTCCCTGGCATTTTCCATGATGATGCGATTCCGGTTCAGCCATTGCTTTTGCTGCAATTGTTGCTGCACTTTATTCACTGCCAGGATCAATTCTTCTATACTCACCGGTTTCAGCAAATAATAAGCGGCACTTTGATTCAGTGCTTTTAAAGAGTATTCGGAAAACGCGGTTACAAAAATGGTTTCAAAAACCAGGTCCTGGCAACCTTCGAGTACGTCGAAGGCATTGCCAAAAGGCATCTCCACATCCAAAAATACCAGTTGTGGCCGCAGCTCATGTAATAGCTCCATGGCTTCCGGGCTATTCCTGGCCGTCCCCACCACTTCTACCTGGGGACAGAATTTGCGGAGATAGTTTTGTAACGCCGCTATCGCAGCCACTTCGTCTTCAACGATAACTGAAGTAATTTTTTCTGGTAACATGATGTTTATCCATTAAGGGAAGTTCCAGGACTATCCGCGTTCCTGTGGCGCCATCCAGCGTAATTTCTGCCATCTCCAGCCGGATATCGAGATGGTAAATATCGTTCAATAAATTGATCCGTTCCTTCGTGTTGGTGAGCCCCCTGGACTGATACACTTTCTGATGCGTGGTTTTCAATTTTTGACTCTCTGCCAGTCCAATGCCATCATCGGTGATCATCACTCGTATCACAGCCCCCTTTTTTTCAAATGTTACCCGCAACAGCCCTTTCGTGGCTTTGTAGCGCAGCCCATGCCAAACCGCATTTTCCAGGTGAGGCTGGATCAGCATATTGGGAATCATCACCACATCGGTATCCAATGTTTCATCAAGTTCCAGTTCATATACAAATTTATCGCTGAAGCGCAGCTGTTCCAGATCCAGGTAGCTTTTCAGCTGTTCTACTTCCACCGATAAAGGCACAAAATCTTTGCTGGAATGCTCCATCACATTTCGCATCAGGCCAGAGTAGGATGTCAGGTATTTGTTGGCTTCCACTTCATTGCTTTCTGCAATGTATTGATTCACGCTATTCAGGCTGTTGAAAATAAAGTGGGGATTCATTTCCCGCCGCAACGACTGTAGGGCTATTTTTTTATTCTTGATCTTAATGGCGCGCAGGGCGCGGACAATGAAAAACAACAGCACGGCCATCGCTAAAATAGAAGCTATCAGGAAGTAGTTGAGTTTATTTTTATTACTGATCAATGCTTGTTGCAAGGCCCGTTCTCTCTCGAGGTCTTTGATCTTTCCTTCTGTGATATCAAACAGGCTGGCATCCACGAGCGAGCTATCTGTTCTGATGAGTGTGTCGAGATGATGCAGGAAGTCGTCGTACCGGGTGAGCGCAACGGCTTCCTTGCGCTGCTCCCGGTAATGCCGGGTCAGCGCCAAAAGACAATCCTTTGTTTTGGACGTATTGCCGGTACTAAATGCAAGGGCGTATGCTTCTTCCAGCAGGTTACCTGCTTTTTCTGTTTGTTGATTACCGGCGTATAGTTGCGCCAATTCCTGCACCTGGTCTATTTGCAGCTCCACATTATGTTCGGTCTTTGCCTTTTCCAGGATAGATTCATTCATCCGAATGGCGGCATCGAAATTATTTCCCGCTACATATACTGTAGCCAATTTCTTGCTGATGGCACTGATTTCCCGGGTATTATCTGTTTTTTCAATGGCCTTTTTATAACTGGCTATAGCGCCGGAAGTATTGTTTTGTAATAGCTGGCTATTCGCTAATTGCTTGTAAGCATCTGCCGCCTCTTCTTTCTTTCCTTCTTTTTCAAAAATGGCCAGGTTGGATTGTACGTAACCTATTTGCACCTGGGGATTACTGTTATTCCGCAGGCGATTGGCATCATTGGAGTTAATGCTTTCCAGGCTTTTATCTCTTGTGAGATCACTGGCCGATTGATAGTTCTGGATGGCCGGCGCTATTTTCTCCTGCATCTCCTGTACTTTCGCCAATGCACGACCGGCCGTTACAGCCGCATCTTTATTATTCAGCTGTGTGTAGATGTCCAATGCTTTTTTGAGATATTCTTCTGCCTTGGCATATTCACTTTGATCCGTCAGTTCTTTTGCCAATGCCTCATAATGCGTGGCTGTTTTCAGCGCATCATCATCACTGGAAAGCGATTTTTTCAAATCTCTTGCCGCTTTGGATACGCCTCCTTTTTTGCCCTGCGCGGCGGCTGTTTGGCCCAGCAGCAGTCCACCCAACAAGATAATTATATAAACGCCGTAACGTACCATGGTAATTGATTCTACCGCAAAATAGCTTTTTTCGGTGTGGGTAACAGGGTATTTCACCCATTCAAAAGTTCATTTCACCAAGTGGTCTCTTTCCGGTCCCGAAGACCCGCTATTTTCATGGGGTCATCTTAAATCAAACAACATGAAAACGACACTATTAGCCAGCGCATTGCTGGCATCGGGATTCCTGCTGTGGAAATATAATCCCTCCCAATATCTGCCGAACAAACAACCCGTAAAAGCCACTGCAACTCCTGTTGATGTGCCCTCTCCTTCCGCCCGGGACAACACCCGCATACAGGTAGCACTACTGCTCGATACGTCTAATAGCATGGATGGATTGATAGATCAGGCCAAATCAAGACTCTGGAATATTATTAATACCCTTACCACCCTGAAGTACAAAGGCAAGGCACCGGTGATCGAGATCGCGCTTTATGAATATGGAAATGACGGTCTTTCGCCTAATGGTGGTTTCATCCGGCAGGTAACGCCACTCACCACTGACCTGGATCTCATCTCTGAAAAATTATTTGCCCTTCGCACCAATGGTGGGTCAGAATATTGTGGTGCGGTGATTACCGAAGCGGTAAAGTCACTGCTGTGGGGCAACGACGAGGCGGATATGAAGCTCATTTATATTGCGGGTAATGAATCTTTTAACCAGGGAAGGGTGAGCTATAAAGAATCGGCCAGTGAAGCAGTCGGCAAAAACATCTTCCTGAATACTATTTACTGTGGTGATAAACGTGAAGGGATTAGCTCCAACTGGAAAGATGGTGCCGACAGAGGCCATGGCCAATATTTCAATATCGATGCGGATAGAAAAGTTGTTTTCATTGAAACGCCGTACGATGAAAAAATCGCGGCCTGTAACGAGCGGATCAACCAAACCTACATTGGGTACGGTACCTATGGCGCCTCCAAAAAAAGCAACCAGGTGATGCAGGATCAAAATGCAAGGTCCCTGTCTGCCGCCAACTCCACCGAACGCTATGTCAGCAAATCAAAAAAGGGCGTGTATAGAAATGAAAGCTGGGACCTGGTAGATCGTGTGAACCAGGACAAGACGGTATTAAAATCCATTAGTAAGAGTGACCTGCCAAAAGAGCTGCAGGATAAAAGTCTGGCTGAGCTGGAGGTACTCATTGCTGCGAAAACCAAAGAAAGAGAAAGCATTCAAACTGAAATGACGGCACTGGCCAAACAACGACAAAAATATATAGACGCGGCATCTAAGAATACCGTGGCAGCCGATGATCTGGGTGCAGCCATCAACCATTCTATTGTTAAACTCGCCACCGCAAAAGGATATACCACAGAAAATTAAGCCCTGGGCGGCCGGGCATCCATTGTACGCCACCGCGCAAAAAAAGGGCAGGTCGTCGTCCGTTTTTGCGCGGTGGCTCTCACTTTTTAAACATATTATAAAAAAATAACTATATTAAATTTTCTATCATACTTTAAGAAAATGTTAATTTTTTATGAAATAACTGTTTTATTTATGTGTAATGTGGCATTATTTATTTTTTTGCTATCAAAGTTTTACTAATTTTGGTCCCCTGATGAGAGTAGTAATAATTTTAGCATGCTTATGTTTCCTACTGTTAAGAGGAGATCAGTATGTATTTACATCCGCACATCATGATCATATTTGCTACACGCCGGCAACAGAAGTGCCCAGTCCGGGGCAGATAGCCACCATCAACAGCATGCAGGACAATACCGTCACCCCCGACACCAGCCTGGAAAATGTGGAAGACTACCTGGTGAG
>NZ_DATCVJ010000401.1:0-9219 GCF_036566945.1 Chitinophaga sp.
AAAGTGCTGGACAGAACGGGATCGTGGAGTGAACCCAAAACTTTGCAGATCAATATTGAGCCGCCGTTCTGGCGAACACCCGTTGCATACCTTATATATTTATTGATGGCCGCTGCCCTCTTTGGACTTATCCGGCGGATCACGCTCGAGCGGATAAATATGCGCTTTGAAGTCAGGCAACAGCGCAGGGAGGCAGAAAGGGCCCATGCGCTCGAACAGTTAAAAACAAAATTTTTCACCAATGTAAGCCATGAATTCCGCACGCCGCTAAGTCTTATCATTGCGCCATTGGATAAGATTATCAAACAGGCTACGGACAAAGAGCAGGTGGAACAATTAAATCTGGTACAACGGAATGCAAAGCGTTTATTAAACCTGGTAAACCAGCTGCTCGATTTCAGGAAGATGGAAGTGCAGGAAGCAAGGTTACATCCTGCCATAGGTGATATTATCAGGTTTTGTAAAGAAACCTGCCTCTCTTTTACTGATATCGCTGAAAAGAAGAAGATGGAGTTCTCCTTCTCAGCTGATATTGACAGTCTCGAAATTTATTTTGATAAGGATAAGATAGAGAAGATTTTATTCAACCTGCTTTCCAACGCTTTTAAGTACACCTATGATAACGGAAAGGTGAGTGTTGACCTGGCCTATCATGCGCCTGTTAATAATGAGGCTGATGGGACGCTTGCCATCGCAGTAAAAGATTCAGGCATTGGTATTCCCGCCGGCCAGCATGAAAAGATTTTCGAACGTTTTTTTCAAACAGAGGTGCCGGAAAGCATGGTGAACCAGGGGACCGGTATCGGTCTGGCTATCACAAAAGAGTTTGTAAA
The DNA here is from genome assembly GCF_036566945.1 of Chitinophaga sp. Lineage (GTDB taxonomy): Bacteria > Bacteroidota > Bacteroidia > Chitinophagales > Chitinophagaceae > Chitinophaga. The sequence continues at coordinate 834 of NZ_DATCVJ010000401.1, forward strand.
ACTGCATCAGGGCATCATTAAAGTAGAAAGTATGCCGGATAAGGGTACCTGTTTTACAGTATTACTTCCTGCAAAAAAGATATATGTTTCGCCCCACATGGTCACCCATTCAACACCTATGGATGAAGGGGAACAAATAGTTGTAGAAGAAAGGAGAAAAAGAGATAGGAAGAAAACAATCATGATAGTGGAAGACAATGAAGACCTGCGCTTTTATTTAAAGGATAATTTGAAAGATCAGTATCATATAGAAGAAGCAGCTAACGGAAGAGAAGGCTGGGAGAAAATAAAGCAATTAAATCCTGACCTTGTCGTGAGCGACATTATGATGCCCCTAATGGATGGTGTGGAGTTAGCCGGAAAAATTAAAACCGAAATACTTACTGCACATATTCCCGTTATCTTGCTTACCGCCATGGGGAGCGAAGAAAAGCAGCTGGAAGGTTTGAAAGCTGGTGTGAACGATTATATTACAAAACCTTTCACCTTTGAGATCCTTGCCTGCCGTATCAATAATTTGATGGCACAGCAAAAATTATTGCAAAAAAGATTCCAGAAGCAGATAGAAGTCAACCCTGGAGAGGTGACCATAACGTCTGTAGACGAAAAGTTCCTGAAACAGGCATTGGATATTATTGAAAAACAAATCGATAATCCTGATTTTTCGGTAGATGAATTAAGTAAAGAGATGTTCATGAGCAGGGTTACTTTGTATAGAAAAATAAATTCCCTTATCGGAAAGTCGCCATTGGATTTTATACGGTCTATCCGGTTGAAAAGGGCTGCCCAGTTGTTGGAGAAAAGCGGCATGTCCATTTCAGAAGTCGCCTATCAGGTAGGATTCAATAACCCAAAAGTATTCCGCAAACTTTTTAAGGAGGAATTCAGGATGACCCCCTCAGAATATGCAGCAAATCTCAAAAATAAAAATATTTAATAAGTTCATGTCGGGAAAATACGTTTAACTGCCTCCCGGTCAATTCTTTGGCAGGGATATGCAACGAATTGTAACATTTGGACCTCATGGTTGAATCAACTGGCCCCCCTGATTCAGACAACATAACAATAGCTTTACAGTATTCAATCCACGTATATGAAACTACAATTACTGCCGCTTCGCAGGCGGGCTTACGTCCCTTTTAGGGACTTAATGACAGGCCCTGTTGTCTGTTTTCCAGATCCCGGCTGGCTATTTACCCTTATGACCTCTCTAATGATTCGCTCACCTCAAACATGCAGGCTTGAAGTCGTCAGATCATATTGGAAAAGTGATGTATAAAAGCAGCGAATGCGTCTGAAAAAGAATTTGCTCTTATTACTCGCCTTATTCCTGTCACCAATGCGCTGACGTTATGAAATGTCATCTCCGCCACGGGAGATCATCTTCTATCAAGTAAAAAATTAAAAAATGAAGTCAACCAAAATGATTCGCTCGCGAATACTACCGCTATTGGGTATCCTTTTGGGATTCCTTTTCAGCTCAAACATCTCCGCACAAACAACAAAAATAGGTGGTAGAATCACCAGTAAAGGTAAATCCTCTCCAATTCCGGGAGTCACCGTTACCTTAAAGAATACCAGCCGTTTCGCTATTACAGATGAAAACGGACGATTTACGATAGATGCTTCTACCGGAAGCGTACTAGTGGTTTCCATGATTGGTTACCAGAAAAAAGAATTGGTTGCCAAAACCACCTTCGTTGAAATAGAAATGACGGAAAATATTTCACAGCTGGAAGATGTGGTGGTAATTGGCTATGGTAAGGTAAAGCGGCCAGACGTTACCGGCGCCATCTCTTCGGTTTCCGGTGATGAGATCCGTAAAACGCAACCGGTAACCCTTGATCAGGCTTTACAGGGAAAGGTACCGGGGTTGGTGGTGCAACAAATATCAGGTCAACCAGGGGGAGCGGTGTCAGTACAGATTCGTGGCTTGTCTTCTTTTGGCGGCGGTTCTCCGATGTATGTAATAGATGGAATCATCATTGGCGGTACCGCTACATTGGGTGCAGGTGTGAATCCATTGGCAGGGCTCAATCCTTCTGAAGTTGAGTCCATTGATGTGCTGAAAGACGCATCGGCCACCGCAATTTACGGTTCACAGGCAACAAATGGTGTAATAGTAATCACCACCAAAAGGGGACAGGTGGCTCCGCCAAGTATTTCTTACGACATGTACACCGGCTTCCAGCAAATACCTAAAAAGTTGCCCGTAATGAATTTACAGGAATATGCAACTTTTATAAATGAAAGGAATACAGGTTTAGGTTGGGGATTTGATACCCGCCCGGAATTTGTAAATCCGACGTATCTGGGCGAAGGGACTAACTGGCAGAAAGAGCTTTTCAGAAATGCGCCGATGTCCAACCATACCTTAACTATTAATGGAGGGGATGTAAGAACACAATATCTGCTGTCAGGCTCCTATTTCAACCAGGAAGGTATTGCCCTTGGCTCCAATTTCCGCAGGATGTCATTAAGACTCAATCTGGACAATAAAACAACCAATTGGTTAAAGATCGGTACCAGCCTGCAATTGGTGAATATGAAGGAGAATGTGAATTCGACCGCCTCGAATGTAATTAATACCGCATTAAGTCAGACACCGGATATCGCCGTGAAAAATGAGGACGGTAGCTGGGGCGGAGCCTATAACCCGAACGGGTGGGTGAACAGTACCGTAAACCCTTATGCGATTGCCCTCATTAATAAGGACCAGGCAAAAAGAAACCAGCTTTTTGGTAATTTATATGCAGAAATTGCTTTTACCAAAGATCTAACCCTCCGGAATGAAGGCACGGCAAGTTTTTCAATGGCAACGCAAGACCGGTTTAATCCTTCCTATACATTTGGTCTTGTAAAAAACAATACTAACAGCGCATCCTACGAATATTCACAAAGTTTATTTACAACGATAAGAAACTTCCTGACCTATGCACATCTGTTTAAAAACAGATACAATGTAAATGTGTTACTGGGACATGAAGCGCAGTTAAGCACCAGTGAAGGTTCCGGTGCCTCCAGATCGAATTTCCCTTCCAATAATGTGCAGGTAATCAGTAGTGGTGATCCTACCACTGCCACCAATAGTGGCAGTAAAGGACAAAGTGCCCAGGAATCATACTTTGGCCGTATTAATTTTGGTCTCAGCGACAAGTACCTGTTTACTGCCAATCTTCGCGCAGACGGCTCTTCAAAGTTTGCTCCTGAAAACCGCTGGGTGAATACCTATTCAGGGGCATTTGCCTGGAAAATGAATAATGAAGAATTTCTGAAGACAGTAAAGAATATTAATGAGTTAAAACTGCGCCTGGGTTATGGATTAACAAACAATCAGAATATCCGGGATTATGCCTATACCTCCACACTGGCCACTGTGGCTACCGGGCTAACGGGTATTGCACAGCTTACCCAGAATGTAGGAAACCCTTTTGTACAATGGGAGAAGACGAAATATGCTAACATAGGGGTAGATGGAACGCTTTTTAACTGGAGAATAAATTTCTCCCTGGATTTTTATAATCGTAGAACTGATGGTCTTGTCCTGCAGATCCCTTTACCTATGTATTCAGGAACGGCGATTGGTTATTCACCGGGCTCGATGGAAGCTCCGTATGTTAACGTAGGTGTGGTGAATAACAAGGGCTTTGATTTTAGAATCAGTTCCACCAGTATTAAAACCAAAAATTTTAGCTGGAAAACTGATCTCACTGTTTCCCGCAATATTAATGAAGTGCTTAAGCTCAATACTGATGGCGCTTCACTGGACAGGCAGTACAGTAAAACAGTTGTAGGCAGATCTATCGGTGAGTTTTACGGCTATGTTATTGATGGGGGTGTGTTTGCAACGAAAAAAGATTTTGAAACCCATGCATTGCCCACTAAAAATGGTGTGCCGTTAACGGTAGGAGCTGCTGGCGGAAGTATCTGGTATGGGGATCTGAAGTTCAAAGATTTTAATGGCGACGGTGTTATTAATGAACATGATCAAACGTTTCTCGGTTCACCGATACCTAAGTACCAGATTGGTTTCAATAATACCTTCTTCTATAAAAGTTTTGATTTAAATATATTTTTTGCTGCGAATGTTGGCAATAAAGTATTTAACCAGCTTCGCGTAAATGGAGAATTTCCGGGGACCAGTTTTGGCTACTTCAAATCGTTAACAGACTATGCAAAATTAACCCTGATTGACCCTAAAGGGGATGCTACAGATATTAATAACATAGCGGTAACTAATCCGGAAACAAGGATAGTCGGACTTAGAAATGATAACACCAACGACAATAACAGGAATTCTGACAAGTTTGTTGAAGACGGAAGCTTTTTGAGATGTAAGAATATTTCTTTGGGATATACCTTCTCTGAAAAGCTGCTTTCAAAAGCCAGTATTAAATATCTGAGGATATATTTCAATGTCTCCAACGCATTTATCATTACAAACTATAAGGGTATGGACCCTGAAATCGGATCATGGGATCCGCTGAGCGCAGGTGTGGATGGCGGTTTTTATCCGCAGCCCCGTGTGTTTACCATTGGTGCGAATATTAAACTGACTAAATAAAATATTCATCTGTTAATATAAATAGTTATGAGATCAATATTGGATAAAATAATTGTCTTCCTGCTATTTACGATAGCTATATCAGGATGCACTAAAAGCTTTTTGGATCGTCCGCCACTGTCGCAGATAAGTGCAGATAATTTTTATCAAACTACGGGTGATCTTAGGCTGGCAACAGCTGCGTTGTATGCAGGCACCCCCTGGGGTGACTGGAACTATAATTGTTATTTGCCTGTTGGCGATGTGCTGAGTGGAAATATGGCGGTTGGTTATTGGGGAGATGCCGTGCAGCTGAATACATTTACAGTTACCGGCTTAAATGGGATCATGATTTCCAATTGGAAAGGAATGTATAATATCATTGCACACTGTAATGTTACTATCAATGCCATTGCGCAAAAGGCACCGGCTTCCATCACTGATAAGGATAAAAATGCTGCTATCGCGGAAGCCCGCTTCATACGGGGATTTGCTTATTATAACCTGGCGGTGTTATGGGGAGCTGTACCCGTTATTGAAGATAACAGTAAACTTATTGTATCTCCCTTGATTAACCGTGTAAAAACAGAGGACGTATATAAATTCGCGATGAACGACCTGACTTTTGCCGCTGGAAATCTTCCGCCTGCTGATGCCGCCGGAAGACTCACCACCTGGTCGGCACAAGGCATGTTAGGTAAGGTTTATCTGACAGCAGCCGGATTAAATCAGCAGGGAGGTACCAGGAACCAGGCTTACCTGGATAGTGCTAAAAAATACGCAGGGAATGTGTGTAAGAACAGTGGGCTCACGCTTGTAAATAATTATGCTGACCTCTTTAAAACCCAGTTTAACGACAATCCAGAGTCACTGTTTGCCTTGCAGTGGGCGCCGGGTACAGGTTGGTTAGAAGGAAATATGCTGCAGATCTATTCTCCGGGAGGCGTAGAAATATCTGCCAATGGCTCGGCCGGTTGGTTTGCTATCAGCCCAACCATAGATATGTACCAGCTTTACACTGCAAGAGATTCTGTAAGACGTAAGGCCACTTTTATGATTAACGGGGATTATTACCCGGAGTTGAACGCAGCAGGAGGAGGATTTAAATATACAGGCAGTTCCGGACTGAAGAAGCATATTATTGGTACGAACAAAGATAATAGTGCGCCAACTATGAACCTGACTTCCTCTACAGAGCATAATGCATTATTAAGACTGGCAGATGTTTACCTCATCTATGCTGAATCAATACTTGGTAACAGTGGTACAAGTGCCGACGGCGAAGCGCTGCTTTACTTTAACAAAGTTCGCACCCGGGCAGGGATGCCTCCCGCTCCCAAAATAGATATTGACTCCGTGATGAATGAGAGAAGAATTGAATTGGCGGCAGAAGGCCAGTATTGGATAGACCTGGTTAGATTATCTTATTATAACCCGGCTAAGGCCATCAGCAAATTAAACGGAGAAAAGCGAGCACCCTTTACCATATCGAATGGTGTTGTAACGCCTGGAAATCCATATGGCATTATCACGCCTGCAACTATTCAGAGTTTCACTTTCCCAATACCTTCTTCAGAGGTAACGGCCAATCCAAAATTATTGGAAGCTCCGGTGTCATATTATTAAGAACTACTAAAAACATTATACCGTGAATAAAGTACTATTCAACCATCGTTATTGGAGATTACCGTTTTTGATGTTTATTGCTGTCTTTGCACTCATGCAGGCTGCGTGCAGGAAAGAGGTAACCGAAGCAGCTCCCGTTATAACAAGCGTTCGGAATTATGCGGCGTCTCCTGCAGATACGCTTGTGAATTCCATTACTACCGGTCAATGGGTGGTCCTTATCGGACATCACCTGAAAGATGCGGTTCAGATATCTTTCAACGGCGTACCCGCTACTGTTAACAGCATTATGTTTTCAGATACCAGTGCTACCGTATTGGTGCCGGCTGTAATACCGTTTCCGTCGGTGCCTGCAGAAAGCCTGAATACCATCCAATATATCACCAAACATGGATCTACCACATTTACATTCGGCATCGTGGCGCCACCACCTACTATTACCGGCATTTCCAATGAAAATGCCAACGTGGGCGATTCCATCTATATCTATGGGCTGAATTTATTTTTTATAAGTGAAATGACTTTCGCCGGTACGCCAATTACCGGTTATAGTACGGCTGCCGACGGTACAGCCATCGGATTTGTGTTGCCAACATTATCACAAAGCGGGCCTGTAATGATCAATACCAAATCCGGCATCGCTTCCACCACCTTTAATGTAAACGATTCCACGACAGGTGTGCTCTGTAATTTTGATAATATAAATACTTTCAGCTGGGGAACAGGCGTAGATAACAGCAGCGTCAATTTCCCCGGCAACAGAGGTAGTTACGCCGTGTTAAGCAATGATATTTTGCCTGCCGGCGATGGTAACTGGTGGAATTGGCAACGTAGTATAAACTCCAACGATGTACAGTGGATCCCTACTGACAGTTTAAACGTTCCTGTTGATCAATATGCCATTAAGTTTGAGATCAGTGTTCCCGCAGCATGGACAGGGACTTCCATTTATGTACTAAAGGGGAATTCATTTGATTATATGGCCCGCTATGAACCCTGGCAGGGCGCCGATGGCGCTGCGTCTGCATTTACCACGAAGGGCTGGCATACCGTAACAATTCCATTGTCAACGTTCAGGACCAATGAGGGCAAAGGAGCGGCAGCAGCAAGTCTTACCACTTTGCTGGGCAGCTCGGCCAAAGGTTCTGTAAATATCCAGACCAAAAACTTTTCTGCCTCTCCTTCCGCTTCCGGTCTAAAAGCCGCTATCGATAATATCAGGGTGGTGAAAATTAAATAGTACGCATAATTTTTAACCCAATATCATAAATATGAAAATCAGAAATTGGTATGGACTTATCGGATTGATGATCTCCGTGGTGATGTTTGCATATTGTAATAAGAAGAGCGTGCTGACGCCGGAATTGTCGGTTTCTTCCTCTGACATTGCTTTTCAGCCGGAAGGCGGCACTTCCGATGTAACGATTGCCAGTAACGTAGAATGGAATATTAGCAATCCGGCTACTTCCTGGCTGCAGTTAAGTCAGTCAAACGGTAATAGCAGTAAGGCTGCTATCCGGTTGACCACTGCACCTAATAACACTGGCGCGCCCCGATCTGCTGTACTGGTAGTGAATGCCGGAAATAGCCAGATGCGCCGGGTGAATGTAACACAAGCCAGCGGTTTATATCCGGGCTACAATATATCACCGGCGCCGGCCAATTCAACCGGCATGGAAAGTAACGCCGTACAGTTGGCCGCTAAATTTAAACTGGGCTGGAATATTGGTAATACCCTGGAAGCTATTGGAGGAGAAACCGCCTGGGGAAATCCTTTGATTAGTGAAAGCTATATCCGGTTTGTAAAACAGCAGGGATTTAATGCCATCCGCCTGCCATGTTCATGGGATCAGCATTCCGATAAAGCGACTGCCAAGATAGAGGATGCCTGGCTTAACCGCGTAAAACAGGTAGTGCAATATTGTGTTAACAACGATATGTATGTATTACTCAATATTCACTGGGATGGCGGCTGGCTGGATGCCAATATCAACAAGACGAAAAAGGACTCCGTCAATGCGAAACAAAAGGCTTTCTGGGAACAAATAGCTACCACCATGCGTGATTTTGATGAGCACTTAATGTTCGCTGGTGCCAATGAACCTCCGGCAGAAAATGCGGAGCAAATGGAGATCCTCAACAGCTATCATCAAACCTTCATCAATGCAGTCCGCTCTACTGGCGGGCGTAATAGCTACCGGGTACTTGTGGTGCAAG
>NZ_DATCVJ010000402.1:0-1504 GCF_036566945.1 Chitinophaga sp.
GGGATGCCAAGTCTGGTTTTGTAGGCGACTACTGGAGAAACTTTTACAAAGGTATCAGGGCCGCCAGTGTATTTATTGATAACGCAGATAAAATCACAGATTTAAGCCCGGATCTGAAAGAGCAGGCCAAGGCGCAGGCAAGAGCGCTGCGTGCCATGTATTATTTTTACCTGATGCGTATATACGGCCCCGTTGTACTGATGGGAGAAAAGCCGGTACCGGTAGATACTACGCTGCAAATTCCGCGTAATTCATTTGAAGAATGCGTGAACTATGTGAGCGATGAATTGCTGAAAGCCGCCGCCGTGTTACCAAAGGAATATTCTTCTACTACAGTAGGTCATATCACCAAAGGCATCGCGCTGGCTTTCAGGGCCAATGCGATGATGTATGGCGCCAGTCCGTTGTTTAACGGGAATACCGATATGGCAGCATTGAAAAATAAAGATGGTAAACAATTGATTGGGCAGTCGGTAGATCCGCAGAAATGGAAAGATGCGACCGCCGCTTATAAGGCTTTCCTGGACGAATTTGTACCGGGGACTTATAAATTATATACCAGAACGTATGCTAACAATGAGAAGAACGCTTATCTTGATTGTCGCGATGTGTTGCTGAACGACTGGAATGAAGAAGTGATTTTTGCCCGCCCGGATAATTCCCTGAACTCCCGTCAGTATGAGATGACGCCTTATCATAGCGGTGAGAATTCGAGAGATGTGAGAGGCAGTGGTGGTTTGGGCGCCACGCAGAATATGGTCGATGCCTTTTTTACAAAAAATGGTCGCAGTATTGACGATCCGCTTTCGGGATATGTAACCACAGGGTATTCAAATTTTACGGCGCCAAACGATAAAGTCAGCGCCAGCATTTACAATCAGTGGGTAGGCCGTGAGCCCAGGTTTTATGTAAATATTACCTATGATGGCAGTCACTGGCTCAACAGAAATTATCCCGACCTGATTACCCGTTTATACAGTACCGGTAACTCCGGTAAAAAAACAGGTGGTAATGATTATTCACCTACCGGTTATATTGTACGTAAAGCGATGGGACTGGACAAATGGGATGTAGGTGGTCGTACATTGATGCTGATCCGCCTTGCAGAAATTTACCTGAGCTATGCAGAGTGTGTGAATGAATCTGATCCGGGTAGCAGTGAAGCGTTGAAGTATATTAACCTGATCAGGGAGAGAGCAGGTATTCCCTTGTATGGATCGGCGGAGTTGCCTGCACCGGCAGGACAGGTAGCCATGCGGGAAGCCATCCGCAAAGAGCGCCGTGTGGAACTGGCTTTTGAAAATAATCGTTTCTTTGATGTGCGCCGTTGGAAAATTGCAGAGCAAACAGAGAACGGACCTGTCTATGGTTTAAATATCAACGCCGACTTACCTGATTTCTTAAAAGTAGTGCCTTTTGAAACCCGCATATTCAGCAAACGGCATTATCTTTTCCCTATCCCTTCTGATGATGTGGATAATGACCGGGAACTGATACAGAATTT
>NZ_DATCVJ010000403.1:0-7268 GCF_036566945.1 Chitinophaga sp.
CTGAATGGCGATTTCGATTATTATTACCCGCCGTTCCTGACTAAGTGCAGAAATGTAGACAGTGCCGTAGTAGGCTGGTCGTTTTACCGCAGTGGGAATGATGTGGTGTTTGTAGTGCATGATGGTACCAATGCCCTGGAAATCACCCCCACAAAAGCTATTGTAGACGGTGACTTCCATGCCATTGCCGCTACCATTACCCATACTAAAGATGCGGGTGGAGGAAATACCTATACCGCCAATGTATATGTAGACGGGGAAGGCAAAGGTTCCGGCACCATCACGGGTGGAGAACCGTCTATTGTGTCCCCAAGCCCGCTGGTCATTGGCTACAATCCTACCGTATGGTATGATGATAACGTGGTGGACATGAACATGGCGGATGTACGTATCTGGAATACGGCGATGCCGGATGATGCCATTAAGAAATACGCCTACGTATCCGATATTGATGCCACACATCCTTATTATAAGAACCTGATTGGCAACTGGCCGGGTAATGATGGTAGCGGTAATAAACTGGTGGATAAAAGTACTTCCCACAGCGATTTCACGATTGTGGGTGCGTATTCATGGGATTACATCGGTGCGTCGATCACGCTTTCCGACAATGCACCTTCTATACATGATGTGCTGCCTTCCATCATGACCTGGATAGGTATTACGTTGCAGGGTGATGATAAGCCGCCCGGAAAGAACTGGTTGCAGGTGATCGGTATTAACTAAGGGTCGATTTATGGTATAGTATAGCAGGGGATGCCGGTAACGGCGTCCCCTTTTTTATGGCCGGGTAGGGTATAATTCTTTACTGTAGGCTGTTTGGGTATAATAAATAATTTTTTTATTCTTTTTAATTGTAAATGTGACAATTATTTTGTTCTTTTGAATTGTCACGGCAAATCACGGTTGCCAGACAGTATATTTTAAAAACCTCGTTATGAAAAAACAATATCATTATATCCGCGCGGGTGTTATAGCCCTGTTGCTTTCCGCGCAGGCCACACAAGCACAGAATACGGTGACTTTCCGTTCTGACGCGCCCACACAAACGATCAACCGCAATATCTACGGACATTTTGCGGAGCATCTCGGCAATTGTATTTATGGTGGTTTTTATGTGGGGGATACTTCTCACATCCCCAATACCAATGGGGTCCGTAAAGATGTGATTGCCGCCCTGCGTAAAATGAAGATTCCCAATCTCCGCTGGCCGGGTGGTTGCTTTGCAGATACCTATCATTGGAAAGATGGGATAGGACCTAAAGATAAAAGACCGGCCATCGTTAATACCTGGTGGGGAAATGTAACAGAGAACAACAGCTTTGGTACACATGATTTTCTGAACATGTGTGAGGAACTGGGTGCAGAGCCTTACCTGTCTGGTAACGTGGGTAGCGGTACCGTGCAGGAACTGGCAGACTGGGTGCAGTATGCCAACTTTGGCGGTAAAAGCCCGATGTCTGACCTGCGGCAGCAAAACGGCCGTCAGGAACCATGGAAGGTTCGTTTCTGGGGCGTAGGCAACGAAGCCTGGGGATGCGGCGGTAATATGCGGCCGGAATATTATGCAGACCTATACCGCAAGTTTGCCACCTTCATGCACAGCGAATGGAAAAATGACCACATTTTCCGGATTGCTTCCGGCGCCAATTCGTCTGACTATAACTGGACCGAAGTACTCATGAAAAATATTTCTTCCGGCTTAATCGAAGGGATTGCCCTGCATCATTACTCCGTTATTGATTGGAACAGAAAAGGAGATGCGGTAGATTTCACCGAGCAACAATACTTTACCACTATGAGAAACGCCTTGTTTATGGACACGCTGATCCGTAAACATAGCGCTATCATGGACAAATATGACCCAAAGAAAAAGATAGCACTCGTAGTAGATGAGTGGGGCGGATGGTATAACGTAGAAGGGGGTACGAATCCCGGCTTCCTCTTCCAGCAAAATACCATGCGCGATGCTATGCTTGCCGGCGCTACCCTCAATATTTTTAACAACCACTCAGACAGGGTACGCATGGCCAACCTGGCACAGGCCATCAACGTGCTGCAATCCGTTATCCTGACCAAAGGAGATACTATGGTACTTACGCCTACTTACTATGTAATGGAGATGTATAACGTACACCAGGATGCTACCCTGATTCCGATAGATGTTCACAGTAACGACTATACGCTGGGTAACGAAAAACTGGCTGCCGTTTCGGCTTCTGCCTCGAAAGATAAGAACGGCGTGACGCATATTTCACTGGTAAACATAGATGCCCATAAAACACAGGAAGTAACGTTAGATACCCGTGGCGGCAGCTATAAATCTATCAGCGGTCGTTTGCTCGCATCTGCCAAACTGCAGGACTATAACAGCTTTACAAAACCTGATAACATTAAACCCACAGACTTTAAGGGCGCTTCGCTGAAGAATAATACTATTAGCGTAAAACTGCCGCCTTTTTCTGTGGTGGTGCTGGAGTTGAGGTGAGAATTACGAATTACGAATTACGAATTACGGAGTTGTGGGGAGAGCATGTTGTAGGTCTTCGAATCGGTCTCCGCGCAAATTCGTAATTCGTAATTCGTAATTCGTAATTCTTTTACAATAAGTGTCAATATTACAATAAAATGAAATCAGCTTACGTAATAGGAGTAGATTACGGTACCGATTCCGTTCGTTCTATCATAGTAGATGTACAAAACGGAAATGAAATAGCTGCTGCGGTATTTTATTATCCCCGCTGGAAAGATGGACTGTACTGCAATGCGGCGCAAAGTCGTTTCCGCCAACATCCGCTGGACTATGTAGAGGGATTGGAAGCAACCATTAAACAGTGTTTGCAGCAAGCCGGCAGCACTGTAGCGGCTAATATCAAAGCTATTTCTGTTGATACCACCGGTTCCAGTCCGGTGGCCGTAGATGAAACCGGTACACCATTGGCCCTCAGCCCCGCCTTCCAGGATAATCCGAACGCCATGTTTGTATTATGGAAAGATCATACCGCGCTGAAGGAAGCCGCTGCGATCAACGCAACGGCGGCTACATTTGAAGAGAACTACCTCCGTTTTGTAGGCGGTATTTATTCTTCTGAATGGTTCTGGGCCAAATTACTGCATATTCTTCGTGCAGACGAGGCCGTTAGGAAAGCCACCTACTCCTGGGTGGAGCATTGCGACTGGATTCCCTTTTTGCTGTCGGGCGGAAAACACGCCAGTCAGCTGAAACGTGGTGTTTGCAGCGCCGGCCATAAAGCCCTGTTTGCCGAAGCATTCGGGGGATTACCACCAGACGCGTTTTTCACCGCCATAGATCCGTTATTACAGGGATTCACACAACGACTCTTTACTAAAACATATACCGCCAGTGAAGCCGCCGGCCACCTGTGCCCGGAATGGTCGGAGCGACTGGGATTGCCTGCCGGTGTAGTGATCGGTATCGGCGCGTTCGATGCACATATGGGGGCTGTAGGCGGACAAATAGAACCTTATCACCTCAGCAAAGTAATGGGTACCTCTACCTGCGATATGCTGGTAGCGCCGATGCACGAGATGGAACATAAGCTGGTAAAAGGGATCTGTGGTCAGGTACCCGGATCTGTTATTCCCGGTATGATGGGAATGGAAGCGGGACAGTCGGCCTTTGGCGACGCCTACGCCTGGTTCAGTAACGTACTGGCGTGGCCGTTACAACAACTGCTGCCTTCCTCTTCCCTGATAGATGCTGCCACCGCCGCGAAGTTGGCAGAGGAAACCAGTGGCAGAATGATCACAGAACTGGCCCGGCAGGCCGCACAGATTTCGCCGGAGGAACATAGTGAACTGGGCATCGACTGGCTGAATGGCCGCCGTACACCAGATGCAGACCAGTCGCTCAAAGGCACCCTCACCGGTTTGAACCTCGCTACAGATGCTCCCCGCATTTTCCGTACCGTAGCAGAATCGACCTGCTTCGGCGCCAAGGCTATCGTAGAACGCTTCGAACGGGAAGGAGTGCCGGTGAAAGGATTGATTGGTATTGGCGGCGTGGCCAAAAAATCGGCCTTCATCATGCAAATGATGGCCGACGTGATGAATATGCCAATCCGTATTCACCGCTCTGAACAAACCTGCGCACTCGGCGCGGCCATGTTTGCCGCTACCGCCGCAGGAATTTTCACCCGCGTGGAAGAAGCCATGGAAGCCATGGGACAAGGGTTTGAAAAGACCTATACTCCGGATGTACAACGGGCAGGGATATACGAAAACAGGTACCAGAAATATAAAGCATTAGGCGCCTTTACAGCCGCCATCACCATAGATTAATATTTGTATGCAACAGTATCAGGATATCCGGCAGGCAGCGTACGAAGCCAATATGCAACTGCCTGCATTGGGGTTGGTGATCTTCACCTTTGGTAATGTAAGTGCGGCAGACAGGAAGCTCGGCGTATTTGCCATTAAGCCCAGTGGCGTGCCTTATGCCGAACTAACACCGGAGAAAATGGTGATCGTGGATTTTGATGGCAAAACTGTCGACGGACAATTACGTCCATCTTCCGATACCCTTACCCACGCTGTGTTGTATAAGCACTGGGAACATATTGGCGGTATTGTGCATACCCACTCTACCTACGCTACGGCATGGGCGCAGAGTCAACGTGATATACCCATTTATGGCACCACACATGCCGACCATAACACCGTAGATATTCCCTGCGCTTCCCCCATGTCTGATAACATGATTGCCGGTGACTATGAATACCAGACCGGCTTTCAGATCATGGATGCCTTGACGCAGCGTGGACTCACCTACACCGATATTGAAATGATCCTGGTAGGAAATCATGCGCCCTTCACCTGGGGGGCCACAGCAGCCAAAGCAGTATATAACAGTGCCGTGCTGGAATCAGTAGCGCAAATGGCGTACCTCACCGAATCAATTAACGGTAACGCTCCCCGCCTGAAAGACGCATTGATTAAGAAACATTTTGAACGTAAACATGGCCCCAACTCCTATTATGGGCAATAAACCAAACAACATGATTAATCTGAAAACATTCGAGATCTGGTTTGTCACCGGTAGTCAAAATTTATACGGAGAAGAAACATTAAGACAGGTGGCCGCCCATAGTCAGGAAATTGCCGCTGCACTAAATACAGATGCACGTATACCCGTTACCGTTGTATATAAGCCTACGGTGAAATCACCGGAAGAAATTTACGCCGTATGCATGGAAGCCAACGCTGCCACCAATTGTATCGGTATCGTTACCTGGATGCACACTTTTTCTCCGGCCAAAATGTGGATCCGCGGGCTGAAAGCATTGGCTAAGCCTATCTGCCACCTGCATACCCAATACAACCGCGATATTCCATGGAGTGAAATAGATATGGACTTCATGAACCTGAATCAGAGCGCGCATGGCGATCGTGAGTTCGGATTTATGATGAGTCGCATGCGCATCAACCGCAAGGTGATCACGGGTCACTGGCAGGATCCGGAAGTGTTGGAAGAACTGGGTGCCTGGGCCCGGGTGGCCGCCGGCTGGCACGACTGGCAAGATGCGCGCTTTGTGCGCTTCGGTGATAACATGCGCTATGTAGCCGTAACAGATGGTGACAAAGTAGAGGCAGAATCCAAACTGGGATTCTCCTGTAATACCCATGGTATAGGCGACCTGGTCAGCGTGATTAATGGTATCTCCGATGCCGCCGTCGCCTCGCTCGTGAAAGAATACGGCGATAGCTATACCATTTCATCTGCCCTGTTGCAGGACGTAGCACTGAGAGATGCCGCCAGGATTGAGCTGGGACTGAAAGCATTCCTGGAAGCCGGCCAATATAAAGGGTTTTCAGATACGTTTGAAGACCTGCACGGCATGATTCAATTACCCGGGATCGCAGTGCAACGACTCATGAAGGCAGGCTACGGCTTTGCCGGTGAGGGCGACTGGAAAACAGCAGCGCTGGTGAGAGCCATGAAAGTGATGGGTAGCGGTTTACCAGGTGGTAACTCTTTTATGGAAGATTATACCTATCATTTTGATCCGGCGAATCCGATGGTACTTGGTTCGCATATGCTCGAAATATGTGAGTCCATCGCCGCAGGTAAACCTTCCTGTGAGAAGCATCCGCTGGGAATAGGAGGAAAGTCGGATCCGGTGCGACTGGTATTCAACTCCGCAGCCGGTCCTGCGATCAATGCGTCTTTAGTGGATATGGGCAATCGTTTCCGTTTGCTGGTAAATGAAGTAGAGGCCGTTGCACCGCCGCAGGATTTGCCTAAGCTCCCGGTAGCCCGTGTATTATGGAAGCCTTATCCGGATATGAAAAAAGGATGTACCGCCTGGATTCTCGCTGGTGGCGCCCATCACACCTGTTATAGCCAAAACCTTACTTCCGCACATATGCAGGATTTTGCAGAAATGGCCGGCATAGAACTGGCGTTGATTGGCAAACATACCGATCTGCGCGAGTTTAAAAATGAACTTCGCTGGAATGATGCTGCCTATTAGTTTTTACGCTTTCTGCTTTTGCCACCCGTAAAAGCAGAAAGCATCTCCCTATCAGCCAACAACAAAGCGTTAAAACAACTGACCCGTTATGAAAAACATACTCTCCACCGGCGATATCATCGTCTTTATCATTTACTTCGTCATTGTATCTGTATACGGTTACTGGATCTACCGAAGGAAGAAGAAGACCAGCTCCGATACCAAAGACTTTTTCCTGGCAGAGGGATCTCTTACCTGGTGGGCTATTGGCGCCTCGCTGATTGCCTCCAATATTTCTGCCGAGCAATTTATCGGCATGAGTGGTGATGGCTATTTTGTAGGGATAGCAGTAGCCGCCTATGAATGGATTGCTGCCATCGCGCTTATCATCATTGCCGTGTGGTTTATTCCCATCTACCTGAAGAATAAAATTTATACCATGCCACAGTTCCTGAAAACACGCTACAACGAAACGGTAGCGTTAATCATGGCAATTTTCTGGCTGTTTCTCTATGTGTTTGTTAACCTCACTTCTATTTTATACCTGGGCGCATTGGCCATCAATGGCTTGCTGGGCGGAGAGTACCTGCATGTAGTCATGATTGCGCTCTCTGTTTTTGCGATCATCATCACCTTGGGAGGCATGAAGGTAATTGGTTATACTGATGTGATACAGGTGGGTGTACTCATCATTGGCGGGCTGGCCACCACCTATATGGCGCTAACGCTGGTGAGTGAAAAGTTCGGTATGGGACATAATGCCCTGGCTGGTTTTAATGCCCTGATGAAAGATGC
>NZ_DATCVJ010000404.1:0-12551 GCF_036566945.1 Chitinophaga sp.
CCCCGACCAGGAAGCACCCGGCCAGCAATCATTCAGTTGCCAGTAAAGGGTGCCCATACAATAGGGCATTGCTCTGCGATGTGCTTCTATGGCCATTTTCATACCTTCTGCCTGCAATACCTGGCTCAGATATACAAAAGACGGAAAGTCTTTGGGCTCCCGGTAATAATGCAGCATATACGTTTTAATAGCTGTATTCCCTTTGGCAGGACTCTTCTGATGCGATTGCATCACATTGGAGAAAATATCATAATCGTCTTTGGTAGCAAAGGTGCGGATCGTTTCCATGGATGGGAAGGACTGAAAACCATATTCGCTCATAAAGCGGGGAATATGTGTATTAAAGGCTTCAAACCATTCCATCCCGTGCCATACGCCCCAGTAATGATTATCGCCTTTTGTAAAGTCTTCTACCTTGCCCCAGTTGCTGATGGGGGAAGAATGGAAATAGAAAGTACCCGGCTGATAAGTCGCTACCTGCTGCGGCAACACTTCTTTAAATAACTTATCGTAACCAGCCAACAGGCTTTGCCACTGTGTGTTCGTATAGGCGTAACCGCTTTCCCAACCCCAGTTTTTAATGGCCACCCCTACTTCATTATTGCCACACCACAAAGCCAGGGCAGGGTGATTGCGTAGGCGTTTGATGTTATCCGCAGCTTCCTGTTGTACGTTTTCCAGGAAAGCCGGATCGGAAGGATAGAAGGTACACGCAAACATAAAGTCCTGCCACACTAATATCCCATTTTGATCAGCGAGCCGGTAAAATTCATCATCTTCATAAATGCCACCACCCCATACGCGCACCATATTAAAGTGAGATTCCACCATGTCCTGAAACAATTTCCGCTGCTTCTCCATCGTTACCCTTGGCAAAAAATTATCCTGCGGAATATAGTTGGCGCCTTTCATAAATACCGGACGCCCATTCACTTTCAAGTAAAAAGATTCGCCCAGGCTATCGGGTTTATTCACCACTTCCACGGTACGCAGGCCAATCAGGTTACTACGGGAAGCAATACTCTTTTTATTGCTTTGTAGATTAGCCTGCAGTTCATACTGGAATTGATCCCCCATACCGGCAGGCCACCAGAGAGCAGGCTTCTTAATAACGAAAGGAATTTTCAATACGTTGGTTCCTGCCTGCAGGCTCACCGGCTGTTTGGCCAGTTCCGGTGTGTTTCCCCGCGGATTTTTTTCCTGCAGCTGCAGGCTATACTCCCCTGCCACGGCGACATCTATGGTTACTTCCGCCTGCATTTCTGCCTGCGCGGAATCCAGCTTTAATTGTTGCCAGTACACATCGCGGATGGTTGCCTTGTTCCAGCTATGCAAATACACCGGCCGCCAGATGCCCGACGTAACCAGCCGTGGCCCCCAATCCCAGCCATAATGGTAGGGCGCCTTACGGGCATAAATACTTAATGGAATATCGCTGGCATCATTGCCGGCAGGATAGATGATACTATCCTGCAAAAATTTGGGCATATCCGTTTTAACCGGACTTTTAAAGAGAATGCGCAATTCGTTGTCACCCGCGACCAACCATTCCTTCACATTGACGATATGTGATACAAACATGTTGGCCGACTGTAATATCAAATGGTTGTTGAGGTATACATCTGCATAAGTATCCAAACCTTTGAACTCCAGTTCCACCACATCAAAGTTCAGGTCCGCTTTTTTCAGCTTCCACTTTTTGCGGTATTGCCAGTCTTTTTTGTCTACCCACTGTACCGCCTTTTCATTGGTGCCGACAAAAGGATCGGGAATTAATTTCAGTGCCAGTAAATCAGTATGCACGGTACCGGGCACAGTGGCGGGCCGCCAGATGCCTTCATCTGCGCGGGAAAATTCCCATCCGGATAACATGGGATTGGTCGCATGGTCCTGCGCTGCCAGGTTGGCTAACATCGTTAAACACCAACAAGCAGTTAACAGTATATATTTCATGTTCTTATTTTTCAGAAGAACCAAAAATAGTACTGATTTACGATCTTTGAGAAATGAAAAGTATCTGGCAACAAATATTGAGGTATCTCTACATAGGTAAAAAGGATCCCAATGCACCAAAAACACGCTATGTGGCAATGATGCACGGGATGAACAGAATATCGCTGCTACTCTTTTTAGTAGCCATTATCATTATGATCATTAAGCTTATCAGAAAACATTAAGCGATCGCATATTCATAGATCACTTCAGCCGCGCGACGGGAAGCATCTTTTTCTCCCAGCTTATGCCATAATTCCGCATAATCCTTCATGACGCGGCTTCTGGCGCCGTCGTCTTTCAGCAAAGCGGTTAGCTCTTTCCCCAAATTTTCTTCGGTGAGGTCATGCTGAATAAGTTCTTTCACTACCAGCTTATCCATCACCAGGTTTACCAGGGAGATGTACTTTACTTTGATCAAATGTTTTGCGAAGAAATAGGAAATGGGATTTCCTTTATAGCACACGACTTCAGGCACACCAAACAAAGCTGTTTCCAGTGTGGCGGTACCGGAAGTTACCAGCGCCGCTTTCGCCTGACGTAATAGATTATACGTTTGTCCTTTTACCATGGACACATTAGGATGCTGGCCGGTCAGCTCTTCCAGGAAATGATCATCCAGACTTGGCGCCTGCGCCACCACAAACTGGTATTCCGGAAAATGTTTCGCCATCGTAAGCATAATGGGTAATTTCACACTCACTTCCTGTTTACGGCTGCCGGGTAATACGGCGATCACCGGTTTATCCGACAATGGCGCATCTGCCGGCTGTTCTTTAGCGGCTTTGATGACTTCTACCAAAGGATGGCCTACATATTCTACTTCATAATTCCATTTATGATAAAATGCCTTTTCAAAGGGAAGAATACACAGCATTTTGTCTACACTCTGCTTGAGCTTTTTTACCCGGTTTTCTTTCCAGGCCCATACCTGCGGAGAAATATAATATACTATTTTAAAACCTTGTTGTTTACCCCATTCTGCAATACGCATGTTAAAACCAGGGTAATCTACCAGCACCAATACATCGGGATTGAATGCGGTAATATCTTTTTTACAGGTATCTAAATTACGAAAAATGGTACGCAGGTTCATTACTACTTCCACGAAACCCATAAAAGCCAATTCTTTGTAATGCTTTACCACATGGGCTCCGGCAGCTTCCATCATATCTCCCCCCCAACTGCGTATATCCGCAGACGTATCCAGCTGCCTTAATTGTTTTACAAGATTACTGCCATGCAAATCACCTGACGCCTCTCCTGCAATAATGTAATATTTCAATTTCGTGTAGATTAAAAATTATCTGATCAGTTTAAGCAATAAAATGCCGATCGCGTACAGCATGGTCATCAGGAAAATACCTTTGGCGGTAATATCCAGCCGTTTTCTTGTGTACAGGAAAAACACCAGCCCGTTCAGTAACAGACAGATACTGGTGAGTTTAGGAATCATCTGCCGGTTATCTTTTAAGATCCCCAGAAATTGTCCCAGCCCTACATCGTTATGCTGTAGTCTGATCACAAAAAAATAGTACAGGAAAAACGCGGCCAGGGGAGTCAGAAACCCCAGTAAAATCCCTAATGGAAGATTGTCTTTTTTTAACATAGCATTTAGCTGTTAGCTTTTAGCTTTTAGTTTATCATGTGTCCGAAACCGCTTGCCTTTTTTGCTTTCGGCTTTCGGCTTTATTACAGGTCCTTCCAATCCTCTTCCAGCTTCTTTTTCAACGAGTAATTCGTCAGGTCAAACTGCACGGGCACAATAGATGCATAGTTATTATCCAATGCCCATACATCTGTATCTTCTCCGGTGTCGCGGTTTTTAAACTCACCGGTTAACCAATAGTATTTTTTCCCATGCGGGTCGCGGCGTTCATCGAACTCCTCTACCCATTTGGCATCTGCCTGCCGGCTGATTTTCAACCCTTTAAATTCGTGTTCACTCGCAATCGGAATATTCACATTAAAAAGGGTCCCCGGCGGCAAATCTGATTCCAGCATGCGTTTGGTCACCTGGTAAGCTACTTTTTTGGGCAAAGTAAAATCTGCATCATAGCTATATTCGAGGAAGGAAAAGCCTACAGAAGGAATCCCTTCAATAGCTGCTTCCATGGCCGCCGACATGGTACCAGAATAAATCACATTAATCGAATGATTAGCGCCATGGTTTATCCCGCTCACACAAATATCCGGCTTACCATGCAGAATTTTATCGCGGGCCAGCTTTACACAGTCTACCGGCGTACCCGAACACTGCCATGCTTCTATTCCTTCAAAAATATCTACCTGGTTCAAACGCAACGGTGTTCCAATCGTAATCGCGTGCCCTTTGCCCGACTGCGGACTATCCGGCGCTACCACCACCACTTTACCCAATGGCTTCACGGCCTCAATTAAAGCACGTATTCCCGGTGCTGTGATCCCATCATCATTCGTTACCAATATTACACGTTCCTTTGTAGCCATAGTTCACATTTTAACTTCGCACAACAAATTTAAGCTCTCTCCTAAACATTTCGCTTTAAAAGAATGTGAAATATATGGATATTTCTACAGATCGGATTTTAATATTTTCCTGAAAACCAGATAGATGCCTAATGTGATATAGGCTATCATGGCCGTTACATACACGTAAGTGTCGTATTGCGTACCTGAAGATACCATCTTACCAATCAGTGGGAAAGGCAGCAATTCATCCCCGCTTTGCAGCGGCAACAGTCCTCCAATAGGGCTTACATATCTTTTTATCAACACAGACAACAGCTGGTCTGCCATCATATTATAAGCGATAAACAACACAATACCCAGCCCCGCGCGCTTCACCAGCACGCCGATCAATAACGCAATAGTCAACATCACATTGAGTTGCAGGAAGTAATACAACATATACTCATACCCTTCCATGCTGAAAGGTTTTTCACCATACATGAGTCCTACCAAAGCACCGCTGATAGTGGCAATAAGGAGAGTAGACAGGGAAATAGTCACCAGCCAGAATAACTTGGCATATACGAATTCTTTTCTTTCCCAGCCATCAATCACATTCTGGCGGTTGGTGCGATAGGTGTATTCATTGGTAACGAGGATGATTAGCAGCAGTCCGAACAGCAGCGAGTTATAGCTGTTCATGGAAGCCATGGTGAGCCATACATCGGGGAAACTAAATGGATTTCCCAACATTTTACCTACCTGCTTCATTTCCTGTCCGCTAAACTTATCAGCTACCATGAAATTACCCGCAGGAATAATGATAAGCGCCAGCAGCAGCATTACCCAGAACGTGCGGTAATTCTTTACTTTCAGCCATTCGGTATATATAATTTGTTTCATCAGGCGGGGATATTAGTGATTTCCAGGAATGCGGTTTCAAGACTTTTCTTACGGAGTTGCAGTTGATTCAGCCAGATGCCCTGCTTAGCGCAGTAGCTGTTGATGGCCGCCGGATCCGGAGCAATGCTAAACGAGGCTTTAATGAGACCACCGGTAATTTCTGCGCCGGTACAACCGGGATATTGCAGCAGGGCAGCCTGCAATGCGTTGTTATCTGCCGCTGATAGTTCCACATAATCGTTGCGGCTAATTACCTCATTCACCGCGCCGGACAGCAATAATTTTCCGGATCTGATAATGGCTACATGTGTACACACTTTCTCTACTTCATCCAGCAGGTGGCTGGCAAGAATGATGGTTTTACCGGTATCCGCCAGCTTGCGCACCAGGCTCCTCACTTCGGCAATGCCGGAAGGATCCAGTCCGTTGGTAGGTTCATCCAGGATCAATACTTCCGGATCGCCCAACAGTACCGCGGCAATGGCCAGCCGCTGCTTCATACCTAATGAGTAGGTTTTAAAAGCAGAATGCTGACGTTGGGTAAGACCGCAGATTTCCAGTACGCGGGCAATGTCGTCTTTTCCCCGTTGCTTGATAGCCGCGGAGATCTCCAGGTTTTTATATCCGCTGAGATAATGATAAAAATTGGGCGTTTCCAGCAAAGTACCTATCTGCCGGCGTTCGTGGGCGGTAGGTACTTTATCAAATAAAGTAAAACTGCCGGTATCGGCTTTGAGAACGTCTGTGACGATGCCCAGCAAGGTAGTTTTACCACTACCATTAGGGCCCAGCACACCAAAGACACTGCCGGCGGGCACTTCAAAGGAAACACCTGACAGCGCCTGTACAGTTCCATATTTTTTGGAAACGTTTTGTAAGGATAGAATTGGCACGGGAAAGAATATAAATGTGGATAATTAAAAAGGGAAATGCAGCGAATGATCTTATGGCTAATCTTCACTACATTTCCCATAAATTAAAATAACAGTTTTTAGTTTCGTACAGGCTTACCTGTTTTGATAACACTCTGTAAACGTTCCAACGTTTTGCGTTCCCCACAAAGACTCAGGAAAGCTTCGCGCTCCAGGTCCAGCAGGTATTGTTCGCTTACAAAAGAAGCTTCTGTGAGATCTCCTCCACACATTACATAGGCCAGTTTATTCGCTACTTTCTGATCATGTTCTGAAATATAGTTGCCGAACTTCATAGCGTAAACGCCTGCCAGTAAGGCACCGAGTGCACCACGGCCCATCACTTTAATATCCGTTCTTTCTATCGGGCGGGTGTATCCTTCATCCGCCAGCGCAATCACACTGCGTTTGGCATCTGCAATGAGGCGGCTGAGGTTCATGGTTATTTCATCATGCCCTTTGCGCAATACGCCCATATCGAATCCTTCAAAACCGGAGGTCGCTACTTTTGCGGTAGCAACCGTCATAAAGTAATCTTTCAGTGGCTCTTCCTCGATCCGGCCTTCTTTATATTCCAGGCTGGCGCGGAGTGCCATTTCTTTGGTACCGCCACCGCCAGGAATCAGGCCCACCCCCAACTCCACCAGTCCAATATAAGTTTCGGCTGCTGCCTGTACTTTATCTGCATGTAAACACATTTCGCAACCACCACCCAGTGTTAGTGCATGCGGTGCTACCACCACTGGTATGGAGGAATAACGTAAACGCATGGTGCTACGTTGGAACAGGCGCACGGCCATATCCAGTTCATCAAACTCCTGTTCTGCCGCCAGCATGAAAATCATGCCCACATTGGCGCCAGCAGAAAAGTTAGTGCCTTCATTGCCAACAACCAAACCGCGGAAGTCTTTCTCTGCACGGTCTATCGCCTTATTTAATCCCTCCAGCACCTCACCGCCGATGGTATTCATTTTGGTTTTCCAGTCAAAACAAACCACGCCATCGCCGATGTCGATCAGGTTGCAGGCGCTGTTTTTCCAG
Organism: Chitinophaga sp.; assembly: GCF_036566945.1. Classification (GTDB taxonomy): domain Bacteria; phylum Bacteroidota; class Bacteroidia; order Chitinophagales; family Chitinophagaceae; genus Chitinophaga. The sequence goes on from NZ_DATCVJ010000404.1 coordinate 7,278, forward strand.
ACAATATTATTGGAGAAATTTTCCAGGATAATGAATTGTCCTTCACCAGGTAATGTTTTGTATGCCTGGCTGACTACATCGTAATAAAATTTCTTGCCGTTGTCTACTTTGTAGAAGGTTTTGATTCCCTTACCCAGCATATCTTTCACCCATTGGGCTACCGTTAATCCTTTTTCTTCTATCAACTTTACGGATGCTTCCACACCCAGCAGATCCCAGGTTTCGAAAGGACCGATTTCCCAGCCAAAACCGGCTTTCATCGCGTCATCTACTTTATACAGATCATCAGCTATTTCAGGAATGCGGTGCGATACATAAGAAAACAGGTAGGCATGGAATTGTTTGTAAAAGTCTCCAGCCTTATCTGTGGCGGCTGTCAGCATTTTAATACGTTGCTTGAGATCTTCCACCGGTTTAGCAGCATCGATGCTGGCAAACTTCGCTCTTTGCTTAGGCCCGTATTCCATGGTTTGCAGGTTCATGGTAAGGATTTCCTTACTGCCCCCCTCTCCTTTGGTTTTCTTGTAAAACCCTTGTCCGGTCTTATCTCCCAGCCAGTTGTTTTCCACTACTTTCTGCAGGAAATCCGGGATTTTAAAAATGCCGATGGCTTCATCCTGCGGACAGTTATCCATCACGCCTTTTGCTACTTTCACCAGGGTATCTATCCCTACCACATCTGCAGTACGGAAGGTGGCTGATTTAGGCCGTCCTATTACAGGCCCCGTGAGGGCATCTATTTCATCAATGCCCAATCCCATTTCCTGCATGATGTGGAAAATGGCCATGATAGAGAATACACCTACCCTGTTGGCGATAAACGCCGGGGTATCTTTACAGAGAACGGTTGTTTTACCGAGGTAAAGATCACCGTAGTGCATCAGAAAATCTATAATAGCAGGATCAGTATGTGGAGTAGGTATTATTTCGAGTAAACGAAGATAGCGGGGTGGGTTAAAGAAGTGGGTACCGCAAAAATGTTTTTGAAAATCTGCACTGCGCCCTTCTGTCATCAGGTGAATAGGAATGCCGGAAGTGTTGGAGGTGATGAGGGTACCGGGTTTACGGAATTGCTCTACCTGTTCAAATACAATCTTCTTTACGTCCAGGTTTTCCACTACTACTTCAATGATCCAGTCTACCTCTGCCACGCGCTTCATATCATCGGTGAAGTTGCCGGTCTTGATACGTTTAACGACATCCTTGGTAAAAACGGGCGACGGATTTGATTTTATCGCAGCCTGCAGGGCATCATTCACAATCCGGTTCTTCACTGCAGGATGATCCAGGGTCAGGTTCTTCTTTTTTTCTGCGTCGTTCAGTTCTTTGGGGGCTATGTCCAACAGCAAAACCTGTACGCCAATGCCTGCAAAATGACAGGCAATCCTTGATCCCATTACTCCCGAGCCTAAAACGGCTACTTTGTTGATGTGTCTCATAGCTTTTAGCTTTTAGCTGTTAGCTGTTAGTCTTTAGCGGAGCTTACAGCGGTTGTCAGTTTACTGATCATTGAATTTAGCATTTTTTGGACTTCAATCAGCAATGGAAGGATGATTTCTGTAATACTTTTTTTGAGTGAAGGGTAAATTTGGCAAGAGATTAACAGTTGGGTTTCTATTTCAAAGGAAGAGCCGATGGCAGTTTGTAGAAATTTATTATAATGCGCATCCGTATACATTGCGGCGCCTTCAGCGATATTACTGGGAATTGAAATAGCAGCTCTTCTTAGCTGGCTTACCAAACTAAATTTTTCTTCCGAAGGAAATGATTTTGTGAGTTCATAAATTTTTATTGACAGGTCAAAAGACTTCCGCCAAACAAGCAGGTTCCTGAAGTTTCTCATGGGTTAACATTTACTTGATAAATATAAAAAATAAAGCCGATACAATTTGTATCAGCTTTATCCCCTTTTATCTATAATTATTTGTCATTCGCTCTAATCTAAAAGCTAACAGCTAATAGCTAACAGCTCTATTATTTTCCATTCGCTCTAATCTAAAAGCTAATAGCTAACAGCTAATAGCTAATAGCTAATAGCTAACAGCTAAAAACTAACAGCTCTTTAATTCACCCCACTACCGGGCTTCACCGCTTCGGCAGGGTTTACAAAAATCAGTTTGCCATTATCTTCGGCCATCAGGATCATTCCCTGGCTTTCTATTCCGCGCATTTTGCGGGGAGCCAGGTTGGCCACCAGTGTTACCTGTTTGCCGATGATATCTTCGGGTGCAAAATGCATCGCGATGCCGGATACCACGGTACGTTGTTCTGTACCAATGTCTACCAGCAGTTTTAATAATTTATCTGCTTTTGCTACTTTTTCTGCCTGTAAGATGGTGCCTACGCGCAGGTCCAGTTTAGCGAAATCATCGTATTGAATTTCTGGTTTGGCAGGTGCAGGTGGTGCTTCTTCTACAGCAGGAGCTGCAGCAGCGGCGGCGTCCATAGCCTGTTTCAGACCATCATGGAGTTTCTGTACCTGTGTAGTCACCTGTTCGTCTTCTATCTTTTTAAACAGCAGTTCTGGTTCCCGCAGTGAATAACCTACGTTTACCAACTTCTGGCTACCAGCATTGTCCCATTCCAGCATACGATCTACCACTTTCAGCATGTGACAAATCTTCTTCGCGGTGAATGGCAGGAAAGGATGAGAGAAGATGGCCAGGTTTGCAGACATCTGCAACGCAATGTGTAAACAGATATCTATACGGGCACGCAAATACTCTTCACTTTTACCTTCATACTGTTGATGCTTTGCACTCCAGGTACCGTTCTTCAGGTTCTCAAGTACACTTGCCAGTATCCATGGCTCGTTTTGTTGCAGATATTGATTTCCTTTTCTGGAAAATTCAATTACTTCTGCCAGTGCTTCCCGGAACCGGTAATTCTCGATGCTGTTCTCTATTTTTTCTTTCGCCAGTCCAAACTCTTTCAGCATATCGCGATCACCGTCATTCATGAATGCTTCCTGCAATGGCGGTACTTTTCCTCCGCATAATTTATGCATCAGCACCATAGCCCTGTTCACAAAGTTGCCGAAAACGGCTACCAGCTCGTTGTTATTCCGATCCTGGAAATCCTTCCAGGTAAAGTCATTGTCCTTCGTTTCCGGTGCGGTGGCGCAAAGTACATAACGCAATACATCCTGTTGATCCGGGAAGTCAGCGATATAATCATTCACCCATACTGCCCAGTTACGGGAAGTGGATACTTTTTCACCTTCTATGTTCAGGAACTCGTTAGCTGGCACATTGTCCGGTACTACAAAACCACCGTGGGCTTTCAGCATCGCAGGGAAAATAATGCAGTGGAATACGATGTTATCCTTACCAATAAAATGTACCAGTTTGGTATCGTCTTTACACCAGTAGTCAGCCCAGTTTTCGGTGAGTTCTTTGGTGGCGGAAATATAACCGATGGGGGCATCAAACCATACGTACAGCACCTTTCCTTCTGCATCCGCTAATGGTACTTTGATACCCCAGTTGCTGTCGCGCGTCATGGCGCGGCTTTGCAACCCGCTATCCAGCCAGCTTTTGCACTGACCGTATACATTATTTTTCCACTCTTTATGACCATCAATGATGTATTCCTTCAGCCATGGCTCATAGTTCTGCAGCGGCAGGTACCAGTGTTTGGTGGTTTTCTTCACCAATGGTGCATTGCTCAGTGCAGAGTGCGGGTTAATGAGTTCATCCGGGCTCAGGGTTCTGCCACAGCGTTCGCATTGATCGCCATAGGCTTTATCATTGCCGCAGTTAGGGCAGGTGCCCACAATATATCTGTCGGCCAGAAACATTTCTTTTTCCGGATCGAAATATTGCTCACTTTCTTTTTCTTCAAACAGTCCATCGTTGTACATCTTCAGGAAAAAATCCTGGGAAGTTTTGTGATGGATAGGATCACTGGTACGGGCAAATATGTCGAAAGAGATGCCCATGGCGGCAAAGCTATCGCCTATAATTTTATGGTATTTGTCTACTACATCCTGCGGACTCACCCCTTCCTTCATCGCCTTAATGGTGATAGGTACACCATGTTCATCAGTTCCGCAAACAAATTTCACATCTGCCTTGTTGGAGCGTAAGTAACGCACGTAAATATCTGCTGGCAGATAGCAGCCGGCAAGGTGTCCTATATGCACCGGGCCATTGGCATACGGTAATGCTGCAGTTATTAAATATCTATTAAATTTTGCCATATTCTCTTAACGAATGCTTAAATAAACTTTAAATCAGGTGATTGTTTTTGGAATCCCCATTACAATTTATCACCTTAGTCAGCGAATAAAGATTGAATTTACACTAACTAATCCGCAAAGGTAAACAAAAGGTACAATGGTAAAAATTCCGCCATATTTGAAAAAAGGTGATCTGATCGGAATTACCTGCTCCAGCAGCAAAATGGACCTGCAGGCAGCGGAGTACGCGAGAAGTGTACTTGTTTCCTGGGGATACCGCGTGCACCTCGGCATTACCGTGGGTACCAGCTTTCATAACTTCTCCGCACCGGATGAACTGCGACTGGAAGAACTGCAGGATATGCTGGATGATCCGGAAATAAAAGCCATTGTTTTTGGCCGTGGTGGTTATGGTATGGTGTGCATCATCGACAAGCTGGACTTTACCGGTTTCCGTAAGCAACCCAAATGGCTATGTGGCTACAGCGACATTACGACCTTACACTCGCATGTAAATCGTCAATTCGGTATTGCCACCCTCCACTCCATGATGTGCAGCGGCATTACGCCGGAAACAGTAGATAATGAATATGTGCGTAGCCTGGCTACTGCGCTCAAAGGCAAGCCATATCGCTATACAGCGCCGGCGCATCCGCTGAATCAGGAAGGGAAAACCACCGGTATACTGGTAGGCGGCAATTTGTCCATACTGGCCAATCTTTCCGGCACTTCCTCACAAATCAATACCAAAGGGAAAATACTACTACTGGAAGATATCGGAGAATACCGGTATAACATAGACCGCATGATGTACAACCTGAAACGGGCCGGATGGCTGGATAAACTGGCCGGATTGGTAGTGGGATCTTTTGTGGATGGCAAAGAAACAGATACGCCTTTTGGTCAGACAGAATATGAAATTATCACGAACCTGGTAAAAGACTATGAATATCCCGTATGCTTTGGCTTTCCGAGTGGGCACCAGGCAGCTAATTACTCAATGAAATTAGGGGTAAAGCATGAGTTGAAAATTGGGGCAAAAACGATATTGTCTGAAGTGTGATTTTTGTCTTACTCAGGATTATACTGATTTA
>NZ_DATCVJ010000405.1:0-2052 GCF_036566945.1 Chitinophaga sp.
CGCTGATAGAAGTAATTTGCACACCGGCAGCTTTACCTTGTAACATCTGGTCTACACGTGTTACCGGTACGTTTTTAAATACATCACTTCTAACAGTGGTGACTGCGCCGGTGAGGTCTTTTTTGCGGGTGCTGCCATAGCCTACTATCACCACATCTTCCAGGTTGGATACGGAAGATTCGAGGGTGATCTTCAACGGGCTGCCTGGTTTAGGTTGTACGCTGAACGACTGATAACCCACCATGCTGCAATCCAGTGTTTCGCCTTCGTTGACCCGCAGTGAAAAATGGCCCTGCGCATCGGTGGTGGTGCCACGGGTAGTTTTTTTAATCCCTACAGTGGCGCCTGGCATCGGGTTACCGTCTTTATCCACTACGGTACCTTTCACGATGAAAGTATCTGCTACGGCGACATTCACGGCAGACACAGGTACTATATCGGTGGTGTTAAGGGTGGCCTTTAGCGTCGGCTTTACTTTGAGGATAATAAATTTGTCATCTACCAACTCAAAACTAATCTGATCTGCAGGGAGCAGACTTGTGAGCACCTGTTTCAGGGTAGACTCGCGGAAGGAGGCGGTGACGGGTTTGCTGTTTCCGAGTACCTGGTCATTGTACACGAAGCGTACACCGGTTTTTTTACCCAGTTGTTGCAGTACCGCCGACATAGGTTGTTCCTTAAAAGTGGCGCTGACTTTTTTCTCCAGTGCTCCCTGCGCCGCCAGTGGGGAAGCCCAGCTAAGGGTGGCCGTAATGGTGATCAATAGCAGTTGCAGCAGCGTAACGCGCATAATAATTTTAATTGATGATGAGATGCCGGAAGTTGGATAATCCGGTTTTTCACGATCCTGAAACGCCTTCCCCGGAAAGGCATACACATGACATCCCCTTTTACATTTTTTCATGTAACTTTGGTTGAGTTTAAATAATGAATTGCTGTTTGTTGTTTGGACTTTTATGCAGGGATGTTCGCGCATCCCTGTTTTTATTTGTATTTACTTACATCCGTTTCCTGTGATAATAATGGTACCATCTTTAATTTCATACTCCGCATTAATAGCCATGGTCAGGAGTTTTAGTGAATTGGATAATGATTGATCGGTGATGTCTGCTGTAATCCGGCAGGCTTCAAATGATTGATAGGTGCCTGCAAATTTTACATCAAATTTATGTTCCACCCGTTTTATGATGTCCGGGAATGCCGTACGGTTAAAGTTCATATCGTATTCCGTACCATCCACTGATTGCGCTTTTTCCTCGCTGCTGGCTTTATTAACGGATGATTGCCGGTTATTACTAATGAACTGATAATCCGGGGTAATAAACAATGGAGTGATATTGTCTTTATTATTTTTCTTTACCACCTGTACCTTGCCGGTTAATACCAGCAGGGAGAAGGAGCTGTTTGTTGTTTGTTCTTTTATATTGAAACTGGTACCCAATACCCGCGTGGTGTATTGACCACTTTCCACGATGAAGGGATGTGCCACATCTTTTTTGATCTCAAATAATCCTTCTCCTTTTAACTCCACGTGCCGGTTTTCTTTGCCAAAGTCCTTGGAGTAGGCAAGGGAGCTGTTACCCTTCAGCCATACAATACTGCTATCTGGCAATATCATTTTTTTGATGCCGCCTTCTGCCGATACGATCACCTTACTGCTTTGCTGCCATTGATGAATCCCTGCCCAGCCTGCAGCGATGAGTAATAATATAGCGGCGGCTTGTGCCAGCCGGTTACCGATATTTTTTTTCACCGGTTGTAAGCGCGGCGACAATTTATCCTGCAGCGCGGCATACAATCGTTCTTCCAGCTCATTTTCATGGGTATCTGTAGAATCCCAGGGAATTTCAGCAGGCGTCTCCCGGGCATACCATTCCAGCAAAACGTTTCGTTCTGCTGGTGTGATCGTTCCGTCTATCCATTTGTCGGCCAGTTGCCTGATGCCGTCCGGTATCTGTGGCTGCATATCTATATAGTGGGTGAAAAAATGTGGTTACCCTTAGTGGCGTGGAAAATATTTTTTAGAAAGAATAAAACAGGCAGCGTAAGTTG
>NZ_DATCVJ010000406.1:0-2212 GCF_036566945.1 Chitinophaga sp.
GATCTTGATAGTTTAAAATATGGTTACATTCCTAATAGTAATAAGGTATCTTTCGTAACAGACCGTCGCAATGATACCCAAAGTAAACTGGGCGACTTCAAAGAAGTTAACAATAATGAAAGCCAGGACTATGTATACGATCCCAATGGAAACCTGAAAGTTGACTTAAACAAGCAACTAACGGTAAACAGGTATAATCATCTGAATCTGCCTGACAGCATCACCATATCAGGTAAAGGGTACATAGAATACACCTATGACGCCGCGGGAAATAAACTGCGAAAGAAAGTAACGGATGTAACGGGAAGCGGAGCTATTACAACTACCGATTACATGAATAACCTGGTTTTTAAAAATGATAACCTTGAGCTCATTCAGCATGAAGAGGGCCGTGTTAGACCCCTGTATGTGACCGGTCAACCTATCACCTATGTGTATGATTATTTCGAAAAAGATCACCTGGGCAATATTCGGCTTGTATTGACCGAACAACAGGACATCAGCATGTATGCCGCCACCATGGAAACCGACAAAGCACCGGTGGAGACAAGCCTATTCAGTAACATCGACGAAACCAGAACAGCAAAGCCCGTTGGTTATCCGCAGGATGAAAGTACCGGCAAAAATGCCGCGGTAGCAACACTTAATGCCCAATCAGGTGGTAAAAAAATCGGGCCTTCCCTTGTACTACGCGTAATGGCTGGAGATACCATCCAGATTGGAGCAAGGGCTTTTTATAAATCACAATCCCCTGTTACCAGCAACACTCCTCCACCAGTTGAAGAGATGGTGGCAGGATTGATTCAGGCTTTTGGAGGAGCGGCTGCCGGAACCGATCAACATAGTGCTACTCCACCCGATAACACCCCTTTCAATACTGATTTCTACAACAATAACTACCAACAACTGAAGCAGAAAAATCCGGATCAGAACAATCAGAACAGACCTAAAGCATATCTAAATTTTGTATTGTTCGACGATCAGTTTAAATTAGTGGATGCCAATAGTGGCGTACGTCAGGTGAAAGCCACGCCTGATGAGCTGCAGACATTAACTGTTGACAAAATGCCGATTACTAAAAATGGATTCCTGTATGTATATACCAGCAATGAAACCCAGCAGGATGTGTTCTTTGATAATATTATTGTAGCGAAAGCCGCGAGCCCGGTGTTGGAGGAAACGCATTATTATCCGTTTGGATTGACGATGGCGGGGATTAGTTCCAATGCGTTGAAGGGGGCGAATTATCCGGAGAATAGGAAGAAGTATAATGGGATAGAGTTTACGGATGAATTGGATCTGGATATATATGATGCGCAGTTAAGAAATTTGGATCCTCAGATAGGAAGGTGGAACCAGGTAGATCCGAAGATAGAAAATATGGAGGCTTGGTCGCCATATGCTTCTAACTATGATAATCCAATCCAATATAATGACTTTTTAGGTGACGAACCGAATGGGCCAGGAGATCCTATAAAAAAGGTAGGACTTGTTACAGGTAGGGAGTATAATTTGACTGCTCCAACCAGCATAGGGTCTGCACTGAAATATGCAGGCCAGTATGTAGCAGGAACAGCGAATGAAATAGTCGCTGGCATAAACCAGAATTTAAATCCTGTTTATGCCGCTGGAAATGGAGCACAAGCTTTAGTTACAGGAAAGGATATACAGACTGGGCAGCCAATGAATGCAGGAGATGCACTTGTAAGTATGGCATCAGCCATTCCTATGGGGAAGTTTGCAGGGATGTTAAATAAATTAGAGGGCGCTGTTGTCCGGGAATCAGAGAAAGTGGCAGCGAAAAATATTGCAAGTACAGGTGTAAAAGAATTGGCAAATACGAATGAACTAAAAGCCTTTTCCGGATCACAGAAAGCGTGGAGTGAGGGAGCAACTCCTAATTCGATTTATACATATTTAAATGGCGATGGAGATAAAGCCGTTTCAAACTACGTATATAATGCAGAAGGCAAAGTTAGTTATCAGGTTGATTTTGGCAAACACGGTACCCTCTCATCGGGCCATGGGCATATAATGTCCACTCCCGGTACTTTAAGAAGTGGCCACTTGCCAGAGAATCATGTTCCTTTTAACTTAGTGCCTCAACAATATTTGAAAATACCAAATAACGTAAATTATTCTGTTCCTCTAGGACAATAATATTAATATAATGATAAAAGAGATAATTAAAAAATACGGCGATTTTGCTGAT
>NZ_DATCVJ010000407.1:0-4508 GCF_036566945.1 Chitinophaga sp.
ATCGCATCCGACATTACCTGGTATACCAGCTGCAAATATTCATCGTTTGCCAGTAAATCCCGGTGCAGGCTCATGGTGGCTTCATCCTGGCGCAGGGCCGGACCAGTTTGCACGGTTTCCGGCGAATATTTTTCCAGCCGGTCAAATGTCTCCTTTATAATAGGTTGCAGGAGGGAAAAGTCCAGCTGCTCTTTTTCACAATACGCCTTTGCCTGGGCAAAGAGGTGGTTGGTGAAGTTATTACAAAGCACGGCTGTCAGGTGATACTTGAGCCGTTGCACGGAGGATGTGACGGTTACACTGCCGGAAATGCTCTGCGCGAGTGCCTGCAGCCGACGAAGCACCTCATCATTGCTGGCTTCCAGCATCACGGGGATGGGCGGGTAGCTTTTAATTTCTTTACGGATAGATTGTAAAGGATATAATACCCCGATGTTAGCCGAGATCCGGGAGATGGCTTCCAGGGGCACAGCGCCTGCGGTATGCACCACAATGCGTTTGCCGAGCCGCAGCTGGTCATTCAATTCCGGAATGGCGGCATCGCTGACCGCCAGCAGGTAAATGTCTGCCTCCATATTAATATCCAGCAAATCATCTGTATAGGCCGCATTGAGCATTTCGCCCAGCTCCTGTGCATGCGCCAGTTGCCTGCTTACCACCTGTTTTACCTGGTGGCCATGAATTTTTAAAAGATGTCCGAAACAATGTGCAACATTGCCAGTGCCAACGATTACTATGTCCATTATAATGATGTATTTCAAATTACGAATTACGGATTTGTGGGGAAATTATAACGCTGATTTCCCCACAAATCCGTAATTCGTAATTCGTAATTCGTAATTACTTAAATATACGTGTTTTAGTGGGTCCCCGTTTTTTTCATTACATTACAACGTATTTTAACGTTTAAAAGTGGTCTTATTTTTTAATTTGAAGTGACTTTTATATCATTGCAGAATTCATTGAAGTAATTATTTTACAGAATTTTGCGTATTTAGCAGCGCATTAAAGAAGCATACATGGCAAAAAATTTAGTTATAGTTGAGTCCCCGGCGAAAGCCAAGACCATAGAAAAAATACTAGGCAAGGACTTTGAGGTCCGGTCCTGCTTTGGTCATATCCGTGATCTGGAAAAGGATGACATGGGGATAGACATCGAAAATAACTTTAAGCCTAAGTATGTTATACCGGAAGATAAGGAAAAGGTGGTGAAAGAGCTGAAGAAGCTGGCGAAGGATACCGATGAGGTATGGCTGGCGACGGATGAGGACCGTGAAGGAGAAGCCATTTCCTGGCATTTATGTGAGGTGTTGAACCTGGACCCGTTGACGACTAAACGTATTGTGTTTCATGAAATTACCAAACCTGCTATAGAAAACGCTGTTCAGCATCCACGTAAACTGGATATGGACCGCGTAAATGCACAGCAGGCCCGCCGTATACTGGACAGGATCGTGGGTTTTGAAATATCCCCGGTACTGTGGCGTAAAATGAGCATGCGTAATTCCCTTTCTGCCGGCCGTGTACAATCCGTAGCAGTAAGACTGATCGTTGAACGTGAAAGAGAAATCAACCACTTCCAGTCTGTCAGCACTTTCAAAGTAGAAGCTTATTTTACCGGTAAAGATATTAATGGTAAGAGTATTTCCTTTAAGGCAGATGGCCCCGGCAAGTTTAAAACAGCCGAAGACGCGGAGAAATTCCTCCAGCAATGCGTAGCCGCTGCCTATACCGTAAAAGATATACAGGTAAAACCTGGTAAAAAATCGCCCGCAGCGCCATTTACCACGTCTACCCTGCAACAGGAAGCCAGCCGTAAATTAGGCTACAGCGTTTCCAAAACCATGTTGCTGGCCCAGAAGCTGTATGAAAGTGGTAATATCACCTATATGCGTACGGACTCCGTCAACCTGTCTGATACGGCTATTGGTGAAATTGAAAAAGCAATTAAAAGCAGCTTTGGTGATAAATACCACCAACACCGCAAATTCAAAAATAAAAATGAGTCCGCACAGGAAGCGCATGAGGCCATCCGTCCTACCTACATGGAAAACACCACGGTAGATGACAGCGATACCCGCAAACTGTACGAACTGATCTGGAAACGTACCATCGCCAGCCAGATGGCAGACGCGGAACTGGAAAAGACCATCGCGAAAATCGATATCTCTACCAACCACGAAGAGCTGACTGCCAGCGGCGAAGTACTGAAATTCGATGGCTTCCTGAAAGTATACATGGAAAGCCACGATGATGAAGAAGAACAGGAAGATGAACAGGAAGGATCTTTACCACCACTGGCGGTAAAACAATCGCTGGACCTGAAAGAAATGAAGGCGACAGAAAGATTCTCCCGCCCGGCACCACGCTACACAGAAGCCAGCCTGGTAAAGAAACTGGAAGAACTGGGCATCGGCCGTCCATCTACTTACGCCCCTACTATTACCACTATACAGAAGCGTAATTATGTAGAAAAAAGAGAGAAAGAAGGCATTAAGAGAGATTACCGTATCATGGTGCTGAAAGCTGACAAGATCAGCAAACAGACCGAATCAGAAAATACCGGGGCAGAAAAATCAAAACTGTTCCCTACTGATCTGGGCATGATCGTGACCGACTTCCTCAATCAATACTTTAATAATGTAATGGACTACGGCTTTACCGCCAAAATTGAAGAAGAGTTCGATGAAATTGCCAGCGGTAAAAAGGTGTGGAACAATATGATCAGCGAATTCTATTTCCCTTTCCATAAAGATGTGGAAAACACACTGGAAAATGCAGAACGTGTAAAAGGAGAACGTCCGCTGGGAACAGATGCCGCTTCCGGTAAACCCATTGTAGCCCGTATGGGACGCTATGGTCCAATGATCCAGATAGGCAGCGTGGAAGATGAGGAAAAGCCCCGTTTTGCAAAATTAAAAGCCACACAAAGCATCGAAACCATCACGATGGACGAAGCCATGGAATTATTTAAATTGCCCCGTAATCTGGGTCAGTTTGAAGATTCTGATGTAGTGGTAAACATTGGCCGTTTTGGTCCGTATGCCCAGCACGATAAGAAATTCTATTCCCTGAAAAAGGAAATGGATCCTTACACCGTAGAACTGGATGAAGTAGCACCACTGATTGCCGAAAAACGTACGGCAAAAGACGAACGCACCATCAAAATATTTGAGAAAGAAAAAATACAGATCCTGAAAGGTCCTTATGGTCCTTATATTAAACAAGGTCTGAAGAACTTTAAAATACCGAAAGAGAAAATAGATACGGCCGCTGATTTAACGGTAGAAGAAGCCAAAGCTATCATAGAAGAAGCGAAAGCTAATCCACCAAAGAAAAAAGCACCACCCAGGAAGAAGAAAGCTGAATAACGCAGTGGTAAGAATATGATGAAAAATGGAGGCAATGATAATAACTGCAGTGTGAGTGATATGCTTATTATTTAATTTGCCAACAGGATCACATTATTTGATGATTACCACATGATCATAATAATGGTATGAACGAAAACAGAGAAATAAACGCTTTGTTCCACCTGTTGGATGATCCGGATCTGGAGGTATTTGACACTGTTGCCAGTAAAATATTACTGTACGGTAAAGATATTATTCCAAACCTGGAGAATTTGTGGGAGAATACAATTGACGAGGCTATTCAGGAAAGGATAGAACTGCTGATTCACCGGGTACATTACCAGGATTTGCAGGCAGCGTTACGTGTATGGGGACTTTCAGACATGCAGGATCTGTTGCAGGGCGCCATTCTGGCCGCCAGGTACCAGTTTCCCGACCTCATCGACTCCCAGATTATCACCGAGATAGATCGTATCAAGCGTAATATCTGGCTCGAACTCAATAATTATCTTACGCCACTGGAACAGATCAATGTGCTCAACAGCATGATCTATAACTATTTTGGCCTCAAAGGCGAAGAAGTTTCCTATCAGCGCAAAAATCAGTTTTTCATTAACCAGGTAATAGAATCCAAAAAAGGAAATCCAATTACCAACGGCATCATCTATTCCGCGTTATGTGCCATGCTGGATTTACCGGTATATGCCGTGAATATACCCCGTCAGTTTATCCTGGCTTATTTCGATAGCTACGTCGATTTTTCGGGGCCAATAGATCCTACTGATCACCGGATCTTATTTTTTATAGATCCTATACAAGGTCAGATCTATACACAACAGGATGTAGATACCTACCTGAAAAGAGTACAGGTACCTTCGGTGCCTTCTTATTTCAAGCCGCAATCCAATAAACGCCTGGTGCAATTCCTGCTGGAAGAGTTATCCAAGTGCTTCCGGGATGACAAGGATGCGTATAAACAGGATGAATTAATGAATTTAGCGAGTATACTCGAAGATTAGTGCGGATTTTGTCTTTGTTCAGGATTATACTGATTTTGATGATTTTCAGGATTTTTACATTGGGATTATAGAATGATTTAAAAAGATTTGGGAAGACATGAGCGAATATATCCGCTTATATCTTCCCAAATCTTTT
>NZ_DATCVJ010000408.1:0-3223 GCF_036566945.1 Chitinophaga sp.
ATATAAATAAATATTATATAAAATGAGCAATAAGTCAACCGGGTTGATTGACTTATTGCTTTTCAGTTTGGAGTAAATGTAAACGGATAACAGGCCGTTATTTCGAATTCATGCTGGTGATCAATGCGAGCAGGCCAGCAGCATCAACGGGTTGTAGGTTAAAGCTTATGGTTGTATAGTCGTCACCTGCGGCTGGTGTGCCGATGATAGTCGTTTTTTGTTCTGCATAAAACTGTCCGCCGATAGCGCTGATAGCGAGGAAGGTACCTTCCAGTCCTACCGGGATAGAAGTCTGATAGCTATGAAATCCTTCCTTACCTGCCGGGGGCACCATAATTACGTTATAGAATTTCACCAGGGTATTGAAGTTTTTAGGTTTGAAAAACAGCATGCTGGGTTGTTCGCCACCGTAGCTCACATTGGTTTCCGGGTTGAAATAATTGGTGAAATAACCCATCACCGTAGTTTTCGGATTCGGCATGTTGGCCAGTCCATCGCAGTTCACCCAGCGGATCAGGCTATCCAGGCGGAAGTCCATGGTACCGGTAGAAGTATTAAACAAGGCAAAGCTGTTCTGTACCTGGTTCCAGAGTACCCCTTTGGACACGTTTTGTTGGGTAGTAATGGTGACCGGCTGATTAATGTAGTTGAATCCGTATTGTGTGAATGTCACCGTGGTATCTCCGGTCCACATTGGCACTTCTTTCATCCCATTGGGGCCACCGGCATTATCGCGTGGTTTTGCAGGCACCTGTACACGAACGCCAGGACCAGTGTCATTCTTCGGTCGCAGGGAAAGGTCCTGATTGTTCTGGGTAACTTTTACAAAAAACTCCCCATAAGACACCAGTAGTTTGCCATCCGCTGTCATCGTCGGTTTGTCCGACAAAATCATATCGCTCACTTCTCTCATTTCCTTGATGCTGATATCTACATTGCCATATGCACTCACTCCACCAGCGGTGATAAAAGCGTCTCTCGGGATAGTGAATTTTGTGCCGCTTTTGGTAGTGATCACCCCACCAGTGCCTGCATCTATAGTAAAGTGCTCAAATTTCGGTGCATGGCTGCCCAGCAGCTCTGACAACATTTTGCCGTCCAGTCCTTTTTCAGGCGCCACTTCCTGGCTGTTATTCTTTTTACAGGAGGAGATGGCCATCGCGGCGGCTACTAAGCAGGTAATCGTTTTTAAAGAGATAGTTTTCATAAAAATATTTTTTTGTTGAGTAATGTTTTCGCTTGTTTGATAGTAGATCAACATGCTTTTTATTTTGTTACCCCCCTTTTGATAATATTTTTTTAGAAAGATGTATTTTTAGTCATGGCATGTTCCTATCCACCAATGCAAATCAATCCCAGATGAGTACTCACCCCGATCAGCGATACCTTGATGGCCTGTTAAGGAACGATACCCGCCTGGTACAGGAAATTTATGAGCGCTTTGCCGGAAAAATCAAACACCATATCCTGCAGCACCAGGGTACGGAAGATGATGCGGCAGATATTTTCCAGGAGTCTATTATAGATGTATATAACCAGGCAAAATATAAGCAACTGCAGCTCACCTGTCCTTTTGAGCCCTTCTTTTTGCTGATTTGTAAAAGGAAATGGCTGAATGAGATAAAAAAAAGGGGGCGTCAGCCGGTAACAAAAAGACTGGATGATTTATATGAAGTAGGGGAAGATGTATTTGCTGCGGCTGAACAGGTGTTAAAGGAAGAAGCGCAGGCAGGTATGTTTCTGGCCCAGTTTGAAAGGCTGGGAGAGAAGTGCCGGGAAATACTCCGGCAATCGCTTACCGGCGAGGCTCAGGAAAAAATTGCGGCCGCCATGGGTGTTACCTATGGCTATCTCCGGAAAAAGAAATCCGAGTGCATGGCTACGTTGTTATCATATATTCAGGCTCAGAAAATTTAGTGTATGGCTGCTTATAATAATGAAGATATCATCCGTTACGAGGATGGCGACATGTTGCCGGAAGAACGGCAGCAATTTGAAGCGGCTTTGCAGGAAGATCCTGCGCTGGCAGCTACCCTGGCACAGTACCGGGAGCTAAGCGCCACACTGTCCGACCGTTTGCGGCCGGATCTCCACCGGGATGCACTGAAAGCCACCCTACTGGCACAACGAAACACTCATTTCGGTCGTAAGGGTAAAGTAGTCGCCATGAAGAAATATTTCACTGCTATAGGCGCTGCAGCCGCTATACTGGTGGGTATCATGCTATTCCGCTTTTATTCCCACGACGCCGACTATATGGAAACATATGGCAACATTGAAATGCAGGTAGCCGCAGAGCGGGGAAATAACGCAGATAGTCTGTTACAGTCTGCCGCCCTTTATTTTAACGAGAAGGCATACACGAAAGTGATTCCTTTGCTGGATGCTTATCTCAAAACCGACAGCAGCAGCCAGATGGCGCTTTATTATAGGGGCGTGGCCGCCACCCATACCGGCGAAACGCCCGCAGGGCTGGCAGACCTTAAAAAAGTATATGAAGGGGAATCTGTTTTTAAATATGATGCCGCTTTTTACATAGCACTCTACTATGCCCAGCAACAAAACAAAAAGGAAGCATTGGCCTGGCTGAAATTAATTCCTGCCGATGCCGCCGCCGCCGCTAAAGCCGCTGCCCTTGAAAAAGACCTGAAATAAACTTAGTATTTATCATCGTTGATTTCCACCCAGTAGCCATCCGGATCACGCAGGTAAATCTGCTGTACGCCGTCTACTCTTTTGGTCACCGCTCCCACTTTGCCGGGCCAGTCTTCATAAGCGATGTTGTGCTGTTTCAGTACTTCCAGCATGTCTTTCATCGAAGGAACACTGAAACATAGGTGGGTGTTTTTATCATGCGCCGTGGCCTGAGCAGCCCCGGAAATAATATGTACCTGGGCATGTTCGCCTACCTTAAACCAGCTATGTCTGCCATCTTTAAATGGTTCCGGCATAGATTCCAGTCCTATAATATCGCGGTAGAAAACAGTGCTGCGTTCAAGATTCACCACGTACAGCGCCATATGGTTTAATGACGGATACTTCTTCGTTTGTCCATTCATGTTAGTGGAAATGCCAGTGAGTGCCAGGAGCAAAAGGCATCCGGATAATAAGAATTGTTTCATAATAACAAGATAATCACCCGGATTGATAAGTGCAACTAGTTGGCGGCCTTAAACGCTACAGATTCAATAATAACATCCAGTTTTTTTAATGCGGGCATATC
>NZ_DATCVJ010000409.1:0-8713 GCF_036566945.1 Chitinophaga sp.
AGATCTTCTGCCACCAGATGCCTTTCGTATTTGGTAGAGTAAATGGGCATCGTATGAGCCGGATAAAAGAGTGGTCTCGTTTCAACACCTTTTGTTTTTAGTAGTTCTCTCAACTCATCCCGTTCGTTGGCGTTCTTCACCAGGATAGAGCACATCCAATAGGAATGGAAAACATCTGCGCTTTCCGGATGAAATACTACTTCCATTTTTTCAAAAGCTGCCTGGTACATCCTGGCAATGCTCCTTTTTTTAGCGATGATGTCATCGATTCTGGCGAGTTGTGCCAGGCCAATGGCTGCGCAGATATTGGTCATCCGGTAGTTATAGCCAATTACATCGTGCCAGTACTCTCTGTGTTTGGCCAGCCCCTGACCTTTAAAATGAACGATGCGATCATGTAATGTCTGGTCATTGGTCACTACCATTCCGCCTTCTCCTGTAGTGATAGTTTTGTTACCAAAAAAACTGAAGGTAGATACATCACCAAACGTGCCTACATGTTGATCCTGGTATTTGCTTCCTATGGCTTCTGCACAGTCTTCTATCAAAAAAAGATGATGCTCTTTACATATGGCGGAGAGGGCATTCATATCACAGGGATGCCCGTATAAATGCACCGCCATGATAGCTTTTGTTTTACTGGTGATTTTTCTTTTGACATCCTCCGGGTTCAGCTGCCAGGTTTCCTTTACAGAATCAACAAACACCGCTGTTGCACCGGTATAGGTAATCGCATTTACAGATGCGATATAGGTCAATGTGGGAACAATCACTTCATCTCCGCTGCCGATACCTAAAGCCACTAATGCCAGATGTAAAGCTACAGTACCATTGCAAACAGAAGTCGCATGATCAACGTTAATGTAATTAGCGAATCCCTGCTCAAATTCTGTGATGAATTTTCCTTTCGAGGAGATCCAGGTAGAATCCAGGCATTCCATTACATTCTTCTTTTCCTGCTCGCCCAATGATGGTTTATAAACAGGGATATTGTAGCTATTCATAAATAATTATTTATTCAAACGCTGTTGGCTCATTTTAGTAATGATATATTTTATCGCAGAGGAACCATTAATGAGCCACGTACGCAGTGAGATGGTTTCCGTAGTTTTTGTATAAATTTATTTTGGTGCAATGATAACGTATTAGAGATAATTATTGTTACTCTTTTTGAATTTTCCCCGATGAGGTAATCAGATATCTATTTTATGCATAATTGTAATATGTTGAAAACATTATTATTATGTCTACATTGCTCATTACACGCCTTGTGATTGGAAACTATCTTTAAAAGTGGTAACTTAAGTGTAACATCCACTATACGCTATGCCATCATCCATTAATTTTTCTGCCACAATACCCACACCTTGTCTGCAATTATGGGAAGAAATGACCCCATCAGGCAATGGAAAACACTGCAGCAGCTGTCAAAAGAAAGTGATCGATTTTAGCCTACTAACAGATGCTGAAATTGTTAATATCATCAGTAGTTCATCACAAAAAATTTGCGGCCGCTTTAATGCTGCTCAGCTGAATCGCACACTTGATAAGCCGGTAGAAAAAAGAAATGCTTTTCCGGCAATTATGTTAACTACTTTACTGGTGATAAATGCTCCTTCAACATCTGCCGCCAGACCCGTTACGATACCTTTTATTCATGTGCCATTTGCTTTGCCGTCGGGATTAAGTGAAGCGTCGGCGCAGCAGCCATGCGATACACTGCGGATTATAACGGGAAAATTAATAGACAGCACCACTAAAGATGCTTTGCTGTCGGCGGTTGTTAAAATAAAAGGCACCTCCTATGGCACACTCACGGATACAGCGGGAAACTTTCGGTTGCGTATTCCGGATAGCTTGCATCAAAGTGAGGTTACCCTGGTGTTTACTTATATCGGGTACATGCAGAAAGAATTGCTGGTAACAGACAATAGCCCACTTAAAATAGAAGTGAAAATGGATGCACAAGTGCTGGGGCAAATGGATGTAGTAGTGATTTGCAAAGCCCCAATCCAGAAGAGACTAAAATCGAAATGGAAAAAATTATGGGGGAAATCGAAATAACAAAATAAGAAAGCCGTAAATGTTTTGCAGGTAACACTTACGGCTATATGATAAGGTGAATAAAACTACTTTTTCTCTTTCTCCTGCTGCATTTTCCAATCTTCCAATGCGGCTATTTTCTTGTTTTGCTCAATGAGATACAACGTTAACTCTTCTACTTTTGCCAATAATTTTTTATTCATTTCACCCAGATCAATTCCCTCTTTTTCCACTTCTGCGGCTGAAGGAATCCCTTCCAGGTGTTGATGCGTAGCGACATATTTTTCTACTTCCGGTAAAGTTGGGAGCTGATAGTTTTTATGGAATACGTAGTCAGCCCAGCCGGTTTGGGTTACTTTTACCTGTGTGGCCGTGATAGTTCCGTTTACAGCCAGTTTAGACTGAGGATTTAAGGTACCTATGCCCACACCTATATCGTTAATAATAAGGTTTGTTTGATTTGAATTGGTGGTTCCTCCAGAGAGTAATACGGGAAGGTACTTTGTTGCGCCACTTGTTCTATCGTAGCCGATTAAAACGGCTCGTCCATTTGAAATGCCTATTTCCGCGGCCATACCTGTTCCATTGGCGGTATACCAACCTTTAAACCGGCCCTGTCCTGCCCAGTCTGTTGCGCCAAAGCCATCTATTCTGCCAATTTGCGTGGTACCTCCATAGAATCTAAAACCTTGCGTATTTAACGGTGCAGCTACTCCAAACCACATATGACTGCTATCCATACCTATATCCCAACCAGATACAGAAGCACTCAAAGGCGCATCCCATAAAACGATCTTACTTCCAACACTCCTGGTAGTAAAAGTAGGGCCAGCCAAACCTACCATATTGAAGCTTAAATTATTGGAAGCCGGATTGTTTAATTTCAGTCCGTAACCCATTGTAACAAGTCCGTTTGCATTAATGCGCATCCGCTCCGGCTGAGGAGCTCCGCTACCGCCAACTCCGGTATGAAAGGTCATTTCCCCAGGCGTAGTAGTATAGGTGCCGCCTCTGAGGCCTATTTCAGCTCCGCGGTAGCTGTCCACTGCACTGGCGCCCCCTATTATACTTATCGCGCCGGCTGAATTATTGGAATTGATCAGGGGCGCGGATAAGCCCTTTGTCGCATTCACAAAACCATTGGTCCTGATAACACTCAAAGTTGTTCCAATGTAATTTCCTGCATCATCATAATTCCATAGAACGAAATCGGCGCCACTATTGGGCGTAGCGGTTGCGTTATTAGCCAGCCCGAATACCCAGCGTCGTTTGCCGATTACCAGGGAGTCGTTATAAAAGACCATCTGACCCTGGCCAAGCGGAGAATAGGTAGCCGCGGAGCGCATACTAGCAACACCGGAAATCCAGAATTTCGCATTTTGGGCACTGGTTGCCTGGTCTTGAATATATTGACTTTTTGCTGTTTGAAAAAGGCACAGGAAGATGACTACATGAAAGATGATTTTCTTCATAAATGAAAATATTAGGGATATGAGATGCTGGTTACAAAATCGGCTTAAAACAATCTTCTATAATACATGGGTTACTTAACAACTTTATAAAAGGTAAGACTAGCTATCTGGTGGATAATACCTTAACATCCGGGCAGCATAAGTAATACAAACGAAACCGCTGATTGGAATATCAGGCAAAGGCATCTTCTGATAAAATTGGCTATTCATTTCAAAATGGTATAGGTCAACAAAATATTTACCCGGGCGCCTAAAATCAGTTAACGTGCCCCAAGGCTAATTTCTTTTTTACAGGCCATTATGCTCAGCCAGTAATGAAAAACGCCCAATTTCAAGTTCGTTGAAATTGGGCGATTAAACGTTTTTGTAGCCTCGTCAAGAATCGAACTTGAATCTGGAGCTTCGGAAACTCTTATACTATCCATTGTACTACGAGGCCGGAAAGTACGCAAAACTACATTTTCTAAAGTATAATCCCAAATCACTTTAAAGATTGATATTACTCTTGAATATTTTAACGGCAATAGCCAGCAGAATTACCCCGAAAAATTTACGCAAAACCATCAGCCCAGCCTTGCCCAGCATGCGTTCTATGTAGTTTAAGCAACGCAATACAATATACACAATCACCAGGTTCAAACAAATCCCGGCTAAGATATTATACTGCCCGAAGTTGGCTTTGAGCGACATGATGGTGGTCAAAGTACCCGAACCGGCAATCAGCGGAAAGGCGATAGGCACCACACTGCCGGCTTTGGCGTCCTGGTCGGTTTTAAAAAACTCCAGCCCCAGGATCATCTCCAGCCCAATCACAAATATCACAATGGAACCCGCCACAGCAAAGGAATGTACATCTACACTCAATAACTTCAGAAAAGGTTCGCCTACCAGCAGGAACAGGATCATCAGGAAACCCGAGGCCAGCGTAGCTTTGCCGGCATCTATATGTCCCAGCTTTTCTTTCAGGGAAACAAGCACTGGTATGGAACCTACAATATCAATGACCGCAAATAAAGTAAAGGTAATAGCCAGAATTTGGTCGATACTGAACATGAACACTAATTTGTGTAAATATAGGCAGAATGCAAACGTTTTATGCTAGCGCCTTTCTGCTTATATTTGTTTCAATACTACTTATATGACCGAGGATATTATCATTCAGATCAGTAATAAGATCAAGGAGAAGCGAAAAGGAAAAGGCATTACTATCCAGGAACTGGCTGACCGGGCCCAGGTCAGCAAAGGTCTCATCTCCCAGATAGAGAACAACCGGACAGTCCCTTCTCTGTTGGTGCTTATCAATATCATCAAAGCGCTCCAGCTGGATATGAACGAGTTTTTCAACGAAATCGACCAGCAAACCCAGAGCGCCAAAGTCATCATTAAGCAAAAGGCAGCTTACCAGGAGTTTGAGAAAGAACCCGCCAAAGGATTTATCTATAAAAGAGTCCTTACCAAAAATGTGAAGAATTTCCCCGTAGACATCGTGCTGCTGGAACTAAAAAAAGGAGCTACCCGCGCCCAGACCGTGAAAACAGACGCCTACGAATATAAATACATCATCAAAGGCTCCGTAGAATACCTCATCGACAATGAAAAATATGTACTGGAAGAAGGGGACTCCCTGTTCTTCGATGGCCGCCTGGGACATAAACCCAGCAATATAGGCGCAGAAAATGCATTGATCCTGGTGGTCTATTTCTTCCTTGACAGCGAAAAGTAAACTATACAAATACTTAACATTAAATTTAGTATAGATTAACATTCCGATCATATTGGACTTTAATCTTTGCATGTAAATAAAACAATACCCAAACCTACGTTTACATGCAATCAAATCTACATCGGGCGCTCAAAAGGCAGCTACGCGCCTTACTATTGCTGCTACTCACCACCTCTTCACTGTATGCACAACAAGCCATTACGGGAAAAGTCATCTCAGGTGACGATCGCCAGCCCGTTATCGGAGCTACGATCAAAGTAAAAGGAGCTAACCGCGGCGCGGTAACAGATGCCACCGGTAGTTTCGCTATCTCTGCCGCTGGCACGGATATCCTGCAAATCAGCTTTATTGGCTTCTTACCCGAATTATACCCGCTCAAAGGCGCCACAGACGTGACTATTACCCTACAGCCAGATAAAAAAGCCCTGGACGAAGTAGTAGTAACGGCATTGGGTATACGAAAGGAAGTAAAACGGGTAGGCTACTCTGTACAGGAAGTAAAAGGAGCCGACCTCATTAAGGCCCGGGAACCCAATCCCATCAATGGCCTGGTAGGTAAAGTGGCAGGACTCACCGTAGGCGCTTCTGCAGAACTCCTGGCTGCCCCGCTGGTATTATTACGCGGTAATAATATAGGACTGTATGTAGTGGATGGCGTACCTATCAACTCCGATACCTGGAACATCGCCCCGGATGATATTGAAAGCTACACGGTGCTGAAAGGCGTGACTGCTTCTGCACTCTATGGCTCCCGTGGCCTCAATGGCGCCATTATGATCACCACCAAAAAAGGAACAAAAGATAAGCGCGGCCTGTCCATTGATTTTAACTCCAGCACCATGTTCGAAAAAGGGTTTAATGCCATCCCCAAAGTGCAGGATGAATATGGCCCCGGCGACCATGGCAAATACGCCTTCTTCGATGGTAAAGGTAATGGTACCAACGATGGCGACTACGATGTATGGGGACCAAAATTCGAAGGTCAGCTGATCCCGCAGTATGATAGCCCGGTAGATCCTGTTACCGGCGTACGTACCGGCACTCCCTGGATTGCACGCGGTAAAAATAACCTGCAACGCTTCCTGCAAACAGGTATGTTGAGCACCAACAATATCGCGGTGTCATCCCATACAGAGAAAGCAGATCTGCGCTTCTCCCTGTCGCATTCTTACCAGAAAGGAATTGTACCTAACACCTCCCTGAATATTACCAACTTCAACATTTCCGCAGGTTACAATTTTTCTTCCCGCCTGCGCCTGGATGCCTATTTGAATTACAACCGCCAGTATTCAAACAACTTCCCGGATGTAACTTATGGCCCCAACAGTATTATTTATAACACCCTGATCTGGGCCGGCGCCGACTGGAGCATGGACGATATGCGCAACTACTGGCAGCCTGGTAAAGAAGGTATTCAGTCTGTTTATGCAGAGTACCAGCGTTACCATAATCCCTGGTTCATGACCTACGAATGGTTACGTGGTCACTATAAAACAGATATCAATGGTTATGCAAAACTGAACTATAAAATTTCCGATAAGCTGGAACTGCTGGCACGTACACAAATTACCAGCTACGACCTGATGAGGAATGAAAAAGTACCTTACTCTGCCCACCCGTATGGTCGTGAAGAAGGTAAGGGAGATTATAGAGAAGACAAACGTTCTATGTTTGAAAATAACACAGACGTACTGTTATCCTATACCAATATGTTCCCACATAAAATTGGTGTTCACGCTTCTGTAGGTGGTAATGCACGCTCCTATAAATATAACTCCAGCTACGTTTCTACCAACTACCTGAACGCACCGGGATGGTATGGATTTGCTAACTCACGCGATCCGTTATTTGCCACCAATTACCAGGCGCCTATGCTGGTGTTGAGTGCTTATGGTTATGTAGATATTGACCTCGGAAAATATGCGACTGTATCGCTCACAGATCGTATAGATAAAGCCTCTAACCTGCCTATTCAGAATAATGTGTATTCCTATCCCTCTGTGGCTTTAAGCACGGTGGTATCTGATTATGTAAATCTGCCAGCTCCCATATCTTTCCTGAAACTCAGAGGCTCCTATGCCAACGTGAAGGGTGGATTTACACAAGCAACTATTGGCGCTACGCCGCTGGCTACTTATCCGCTGGGATATGGCGCTGAGTACCAGTCTTCTTATGATGGTCCTATTTATAATACGGCATTCTATAATGTTACGCCGGTATACCAGAATCAGGCCGGCGCCTATATTTCACAAACCATCGCCAATCCTGATCTGAAACCGTTTGCTACCAAAGTATTTGAAACGGGCATGGATATACGTTTTATTAAAAATCGTATAGGCGTTGACGCTACCTACTTCACCAGCCAGAATGGTCCACAGATCTATGATGTGATTATTTCCAGTGCTTCCGGATACGCCAAAAACCGTATCAATGGGGTGAATACACGTAAAACCGGATATGAAGTATCCTTAAACGGTTCCCCGCTGAGAAATCCCAATGGCCTTAACTGGAACGTTACTGCCAACTGGTCTACCTTCCAGGAAAAATATACCAGCATTTATGGTAACGAAACCAAGCTGAATGCCTTTGTTGGAGTAGGAGACAGGGTAGATAAAATCTATGGTTCTAAATTCGTCAGATCGAATGATGGACAAATCATTAATGGCTCCGATGGACGCCCGATTGTAAACCCTACGCAACAATTCCTCGGTAATGCCAGCCCTGACTGGGTTTGGGGTATCAATAATAACTTTAGCTATAAAGGTATCAGTTTCAGTTTTCAGTTTGATGGTCGCGTAGGTGGCAGCATGATTGATTATATTCAGCAGCAAACTTTCCGTGGCGGACGTAATATCCTCACCACAGAAGGCGCTATGGGAGAAGCCCGCTACCAGGATTATAAAGGTGTGAAATCTTATCTGGGAGAAGGCGTGGTGGTTAGCAACAATGTACCTATTCAGTACGATAACAATGGTAATGTTACCAACTACGATAAGCTGCAATACGGACCCAACACCACCAAAGCATTCCTGCAGGATTATATCAGCGTATACTATAAAACCAATGAAGCGAATGTAATCAGTAAAACATTTGCCAAACTCAGAGAGGTGACTATTGGGTATGCTTTGCCACAAACCATCCTGAAAGGAACTTTCATCAGAGCCGCCAGCTTATCGTTTGTAGGCAGAAACCTACTTTATTTTGCGAAGAATAAAGATGTGGATGTAGACCAGTATCCTGGCGCAGATCAGGGATCTTCTACCCTGCAAACACCTACTACAAAAAGATATGGCTTTAACCTGAATGTTTCCTTCTGATCTGTTTCATTTATTAAACACGCTTTGTATGAAATCTTTTAAAATATTCACCATCATCGCTTTAACAGGGGCTATTTTCAGCAGCTGTAATAAGAAGTATGATGATTACGCCATCAATACCAATAAGCCTTCACAAGTGCCGCCCAGCCTGGCCCTGG
>NZ_DATCVJ010000410.1:0-2472 GCF_036566945.1 Chitinophaga sp.
AAAAACCAGGAAGTTACAGTTTCTTTAGGAGTAGCATCTTTGGCCCAAAGGTCCGATTGAAGCTCCTCTGTTGATACCCCGGTCCTGGCTGTGTTAATTTCAGTTGTGCTAAAATAATATTTAATGCCGGCAGGATTGGTAATAATCCATTCATACATACGGGAGGTCTGGTTAAGGACTACTTCTATCTTTACATCTGCTTGCGAGAGGAGCGTTACGGTTATGGGAGTATTAATGTTAGGTCTTTTGTTTAATACAAATTTTCCTGAAGCGCCATTGATACTGAACTGGAAGATATCCGGCTCTCCGTCGGCCAGGCCGTTCAGTGCATCGCTTAAGAAGAGAATGTCCCTGTTATAGGTCGTATTGTCGGGGCGCACATACATATAATCGGAACCTACACTGGTAGGCATGTAAGAATTAACATAGCCGTTGGTTTCCAGGTCATCGGACCCTTTAACAACTCTTGATATCACACCACCTGTAAAGAGTGTCCAGCCCAAGCCAACAAGAGATGCTTCTTCCTGTACTTTTATTCCGCCACTATGATAACTAAGCTGTAGAGGTACTGCCAGGTCTTTGCTCTTTATCTCAAATATGGGGATGCTGATGTCCGCTGTTCCTGTATAGTGCGACACCGGAACCTCACCGTATTTGGCTATTGCAGCGGCGTTAGGGGATGGGCCAATCACCCGGGGAATACTTTGTTTTTCGTCTTGTGCGCTAACATAAATGGCCGGGTAGCAAAGAAAGCTTAGGAGGAGCAGTGTTTTTGTCTTCATTGTACAAGGATTTCTTAGATTTTCAGTCAGTTGATATATCTTGTATTGGATTTTATTTGTTTGACTACAGGAATTATTACCGGGCAGCGGTTTCGGAGTAACTTAAACAACGTACTTTATACGATACCATAGGGATAACCAGCCGGATTGGTCAATTTAATATTGCCGACATTTACATGCAACAATGCTGTAGGATTACTGGTACCTATTCCTACTTTTCCAGAAGAGGGAAATATGTTTTGACATTGGGACTTTAAGGCCACAGAAAACAGTATTGCTACTGTGAGAATGTATTTCATAGTACTCGAATTAGGTAATCGGGGGTAAAACGATCGGTATATCTAATTTGTAAAAATCATAGATGATAATTTGGAATAGTCACAATGGCCGGATTAATAGGGCTACGTTAACGAAATGACAAATTTCTCATCGGTACAGACAATTTATAAAAGGGTCAAAAAAATCTATAGGTATCGGCGATTCAATTGTTCGCAATAAATATACAGACTAAAAATCGTAATGACAAGTAGCAATTTAAATAAAGTTACCTTGTTTCTACGCAACCTATCTACGTACCGCCGCATTATCCTTTATCGTCCTCTTCTTGCATATCGCACTTTTAAAAAAATGGCGCAAGAAGATTCAAGCACCATTGTTGTTATTGTTGTTACACAAAAAGAAATTACTTTTTGCCGTAATCTTTGCTATTGATGCACTGAATTCTTCTTTAATGGCTTCTCCAATCTCCCGGATTTTATCCTTTTCAGCATTGCTTAAAGCCGGAATTGCACGGCCACCTTCCGATAAAAAGTAGGCACACTGAAATTACATTCTTCGCAAACCCTATCTCTTAGATGCTGGGCCACAGTAGTAAACTCTGAATGTAGCATAAACAATACGTTCTCGTCTTTTAAATTCTTCATGGGTTAAGATTTAATGGTGATTAACAAGCCTTCCATTCCTTGTCCGTTCTTCAATATTTAAAGAATAGACAATCCGGAAGAAAAACTCTGTCACCTCGGCATCCATCATGCGCTTTTCTATGTTTAGAAGGATTTCAGTGTACTCATCAATTGTTTCATCCAACTCCTTTAGTTCCACGTCTGATGCAAATTCTTCAAGCCAGTCCAGTGGTTCAACCAATTCTGTAACCAGTTTACTATTAAGCTCTGTAACACTATCTCTGATCAGTGCATCTTTTACAATGAATACAGCCTCTCCACATCTAATAAAATACTGAGTGAATAACATAAAATGATCACGCTGCTCCGGTGTCCAATTGTTGGCTTCTTTACTCGCGATAACCTTACTGAGCGAATGCCAGCAGAGATTAGCAAAACCGTTTTTTGTAGGATAGGGCGTAATGTCGCATAGGATGCTTAATGAACTTTCCATAACATCATAATTTTAAAGAATGATTAAAAGGGCTACAGGTCTGATTATGCCAAACAGTTTTCCTTACCGGTCATGAGAACCGGTTAACTATACCTTATCATTAAAATCTGAGAGACTATCTACAACCTGCGGGAGAGTTAAAAACAAAAAGGCACAGGTACCAACTTTCTCCGCTATAGAGGCCGTAGGAAGCCTGAACACAGATAAGTTGGCCCACGCCTTTATAGCATGAGCCATCCACTTATCACCCTGTGTTCTGAAATTTCCTACGTTTCTATAGCAAGGTAAAAGCGAA